>NZ_JARWAN010000005.1:0-189623 GCF_031451755.1 Vreelandella vilamensis
CTGGGAAGTCACCGCTTCAGTGTCGCTCAACCCGGTAAAAATGCACGAAATCGAGCGTAATAAACGGGCTGCTTAAGCGCAGCCATTTGGACAACTGGGTTGAAAATCACCGAGAGCGGGTACGATGCAGGAAAGAAGGTAAAGGCCGAAAACGACATATCTTGGTTGACACGCTAGGACTTGTTCTAGCGATTAGTGTCACGGCCGCCAGCATCCCGGATCCCCATGGAGCGCACCCAGTAATGGCGAGCGCAGTCGCTAAATACCCTTCAATATCAAAGTTTTTTGCAAATAGTGGTTACGCTGGTCAATGCGCCCAAACCATAAATCAACAAGACGGAATTTCCGTCGATATCATTAGACGTCCTCGGAGTGGAAAAGTAGGGAGCTGGTGTCTTCCTGAGCAAAAAGACCTCTTCACCCAACCTACGAATATGCATGGTTTTGTAGTTCAAGCCAAGCGGTGGGTAGTCGAGAGAACCTTTTCTTGGATAGAAAAGTCTCGGCGGCTGATCATGCACCATGATCGCTTCACTGATGTATCTGAGGCATGGGTTTGGCTCGCATCAGGTAGGCAACTGTTGAAGCGATTAACCAGCACCACTTAAATTTGTAAACACCTTCTCAGGCATAAAACCCCTCTTGCTTAGTCCGAGCTGGTGGCGACTATACCCGCCATTTAATAATGCAGGACGCGAACTGAACATCCACACGATTACGTTTCATGCATTCAAAATTACAATTACTTAACTGATTACGCGTTTGCTTACGAATACTCAAAAGGAGCTCCTGATGTTTTATTGACATCATAATGAGCTATGGATAGTTTCCAATTGTAATGTGAGGACTTACCTAATTTGTCAGCGTAGCCATCGTTTTAAACGTGCGTCAAACAGGCGTACCTGAGCGCGGGTAATATTGTTCAGTCGTTCTATAAGGCCCTCAAAGAAAATGACAAACTGTAGTGCAGATAGAAGCGAAACGTCTTTCTCAACAGCCAACAAGCTGGAGTTCTTCGAGGCGTTGTTTAGCTCCGCTGATGTCGGTATTTGCGTGACCAATGAAAACCATCGCTTTGTCATGTGTAACCCTTCTTACTGCCGTGCTTATGGCTATTCAGCCGACGAGTTGATTGGACAGTCGTTTACCAAAATGTTGCCACCCAACATGCGTAAACGTGCCGGCGAACTTCACGATGCATTTTTGGCCGGCGGTAGCGAAAGCCCGGGCGAATGGGAAGTCATTGATAAAACCGGGCAAACCAAACAGGTGATGGTAACAGCCGATCGCGTCGTTCTGGCCGACGGGCGCCGCTACAAAGTGACCACGGTCTCCGATACAACAGAAACCCACCGGGTCCAATTGGAAGCACACAAGCTCAATATGGCCATCCAGCAAAGCCAATCGTGCATCGTTATCACCGACCGCGATGGCAACATCGAATTTGTCAATGATGCTTGCGTGAATAACTCTGGCTATACGCGCGAGGAGCTTCTTGGAGCCAATCCAAGCATTTTTCAATCGGGTTCGACGGACAAAGCCGTCTATATGGATCTGTGGGCCACGATTAGTGCAGGTAAGCACTGGCAGGGTCGGCTAGTTAACCAGCGTAAGGATGGCTCGGAGTACGTGGAGTGGGTTTTCATTAATCCGGTCGTCGATGAGAATAATGAGATTATTTGTTTCCTGAGTGTTAAAGAAGATATCACCGAGCGCGAACAGCTGACCAGACAGTTGCGGTCACTGGAACGCTTTGATGCACTGACCGGTCTAGCCAACCGCTTTGCCTTTTTTGAAGCACTGGAAGAGCGCCTGCGGCACCTCAAACCACAGGACACCCGTCAATCGCTTGCGCTGATTAATATTGACCGTTTTGCCGGATTCAATGCCCGGCATGGTCACGAGTCGGGAGACCGCCTGTTGCAGCATATGGCGCAGAGCCTGGTCATCAGCGCGCCCAAAGATGCGCTAATAGCGCGTCTCGGGCCGGACGAGTTTGCGGTGCTGCCGGCGTTGGAAGACCGATCGGCTAGTTATCAGGAGTCGCGATGGCTGGGAGGTATCCAGCGAGAGTTGCGCAAAGGGTGGGTGATAGATGGAGGGGTTCGCGAAGTCGACGCTTCGATCGGCATGGCTTTCTTTGATCAGCACTGCCAATCCGATGGCGGTCCATGTCGGCCTGGTGATGTCATGCGCATGGCAGACGCCGCTCTTCATTCCGCTAAGGCCAATGGCGGAGGGCAGATCGTATTTTTTGACGCGGACGTCTCTATCAAGGAACAGGAAACACTACAACTGCAGAAAGATCTCAGTGGAGCTATTGAGCGTGGCGAAATGTACCTTGCCCTACAAGCTCAGGTTCATCGGGGCGTTACGCTGGCAGGTGCTGAGGCGTTACTACGCTGGCGGCACAGTACACTGGGCGAGATTTCACCCGGCCGCTTCATCCCCCTGGCAGAAGACAGTGGTGAGATCGTACAAATCGGGCACTGGGTGCTGAAACAGGCGCTTGCGGCACTGGCCTCACTACAAGCGTGCGACCCTAGCTTGACCATTAGTGTCAACGTTAGTGCGATTCAGGTACAACGTACGGTGTTTGTCGATGAGGTTGAGCGCTTACTTAAAGAGACCCGAGTCATCCCTTCCGGGTTGATTCTTGAAATCACTGAAAGTGTGTTCCTCGATGACCCAGTGTTCGCCCGTGAGCGGCTAGAGGCATTGCGGGCTTTAGGCGTTGGTATTTCGATCGACGATTTTGGTACCGGTTACTCATCGCTGACTTACCTGAAACATCTACCGGTTACTGAGTTGAAAATCGATCAGTCGTTTGTCAATGGCCTCCCCGATGATGAAGCAGATGCCGCGCTGGTAACCATCATCTTGTCAGCCGCTCACCATTTACACCTCCGCACGGTGGCCGAAGGGGTTGAAACGCCCGAACAAGCCGAGTACTTCGATTCATTTCCCGATACCGTCTTACAAGGTTACTTGTATGACCGTCCTTCTGACGTTAAACACTGGATGGAGAAATGGGTAAAACCAAGACAAGCACATAATCAAAGATCACTGTGAACAACAGATGACGCTACAACCGCAGAGTGATGTAAAAAAAGCGGTAACGTGAAACAGACCCCAGAAAATATGAGCAGCTTTTGAAAAGCCTATACCTATAACAGCAGGATGATTTATGCCGATTTCCCTTAACCGACTTCTACGCGATTGCGCCCGTGCGTTTTCGCTTGGTATAGGGCTTTATCTGCACGCGCATACATATGTTTAAAAATAGCGTCGTTTTGGTATGCCGTTGCTACTCCTAAACTCACCGTAACGGAGGTGGCAACGCCTAATTGTTGTTGTGTCAGATCACTCACTTTTTGCCGCAGCCGTTCTGCTAGCTTCATGGCACCATCCACATCTGTATCCGGCATGAACACACAGAACTCCTCACCTCCGATTCGAGCCAACACGTCTACTTCGCGAGCTGTATCTGTTAGCGCTTTCGCAAATATCTGGAGTATTTGATCACCAGCAGGATGGCCAAAGGTGTCATTCACATATTTGAAATGGTCAATATCCATAAGAATTAAGCTCAGCGGACGACCACTGCGCTGGCTTTGTTTACAAAAGCTTTCTGCAAAGCTCATTAAATAGCGACGATTGCCTAATTTTGTCAGCTCATCACGTTGACTGAGTTGCATCACCTTATGGTGCTCGCGCTTAAGCCTAAACAGCGATATCAAAAGTCCCACTACTAATAGCAAGATCATAAAAACCAGTACTGCTATGGTGCGCCCTAGGCGCTCCATGACAATACGCTGCTTCGCTGCTTCTGAATGCACCAGATCACTGAGGGCGCTATAAGTCATAGCCAAGTCGTTCTCGATCATTTGGCCCTGATGCAGAAACTTTTCGGGCGAGGCGCCTGCGATAACTTCATCAAACTGCTGCCGCATCTCAGACAGACGCATCTTAACATCCTGCAACCGTACCAGAGAGGCATGATAATCTGATTCGGAAAGCCGACTTGCCTGCAGAGCGAAACTGATTCCATCAATGTGCTGGGATACCCGCCATAGAAAATTCTCCAAGCGACTGACAACATCAGGATCTGTAGAACGTTTGCGCAAATCCTCCAAGGCATGTCGAAACATAACCGTATGCAGTTGCGGACGCACAACGTCAGCTACCAGTGAGGTGTAATTAGAGCCCATATACTGGCGAGCCTGAAAGGCATACAACGCAACGACGATGGCACAGGTACCTGCCAGAAGAGCAACACCTAACCCTAGCCGCCAACCTATTGACTTGATGGCCCCTAACTTCATTGGACGAAGATATCCCGAATCGACCAGACCCAGTGGGTCATACTGGCGGTCCCTGCTTCAACAGCCTCTGCTTCAGCCGGAACAATCAGCATAGTAGGGCCAAAATCCGCCAGCGTTAGAGCTTCTCCATCGAGCCGGGTAACGAGAAGGTAATCCCGTTGACGACGATCTTCTGAATTTATAAAAACGCTATAATCATCATGAGCAATGAAACGCAGCGTTGCCGTTTCATTAACATCGTGAGAAGACAGAAAATCTTTAAGCCATACACCTGTAAAACTTCCTTGTGGACCTTCAAAGTGTTGCAAAGTTATGGAATAAAGTGGTAGAGATTCGATTTCAGCACGGCTAATAAGATGACGTCCATTCTGAGTATTCACCGTCAATACGGGAGACTCATCTTGAGAAGGAACAAAAGTACGTGGAACGGGCTCAGCTGCCTGTAATGTTATAGCAAAGCAATTCAGTGAAACTGCGAGTATCCACCATCTATAGCGTTGTAAGACAAACGATGAAAAATAACCCATAAGTTAGGTAACCCATTGAAAAATATACATAATATCCCTGATATACCATTTTCAGGATAAACTATAATCTATATATTTTGCATTCAAAAAGCCTAAGTAGCGGTTTATTCTCGTCCTGTTTCCTCTGCTGGTGTGCTTGATGAGGCTGCGTTAATTTCCGCAACCTCAACTGTCACAAGTGTAGCAAGGCATTGACCTAACAGCTGCCCTTGTGGGTCATGCTGCTTGCGTCTTTTATCATGAAAAGTGATTAAAATGACGCCCACTCATCCTGTTCCTTCTCTTGCACCGTTTGTTTGCCCGTCTGGGGCCGACGTAAGGGCTCCGCGCTTTTCTGCTCAGGTAAAGAAGCCTGGCCTTCATCAAGTTCAAACGTATCAACAATCGACTGTAAAGCGTTGGCGTGGTTTAACATGTTGCCGGCAATATGCGAGAAATGTTGCACCATTGAGGCGTTTTCTTGAGTGACGGTATCAAGTTCATTCACCGCCGTATTGATCTGTGAGATTCCCGTGCTTTGCTCTCGAATGCTGGCGGTTATTTCCCCAATGACGTCGCTTACCTTCGTGATGCTCTGATAAATTTCATCCATCGTTTTGCTGGATTCGTGAACCAGCTTGCTGCCTGCCTGAGTGCCTTTGACCGAGGTGTTAATCAAATCGTGGATATCGTGCGCCGCATTACTGGAACGGCTCGCCAAATTTCGCACTTCTTCAGCAACCACCGCAAATCCGCGGCCATGTTCACCGGCACGCGCCGCTTCAACAGAGGCGTTCAACGCGAGTATGTTGGTTTGAAAAGCAATGCCGTCAATTATTTTGATGATTTCACTTATTTTTTGCGACGATGCGTTGAGTTCGTCCATGGTCGCTTCCACGTTCTGCATCGACTCACGCCCTTCGCTGGCGACGTTGGCCGCACTCTGTGCCAGTTTGTTCGCTTGTTCAGAAGACTCAGTGGATTGCAGGGCAGTTGAAGAAATTTCTTCCGTTGAAGACGACGTCTGTTGCAGGTTGGCAGCCGTTTGTTCACTGCTGGAGGCCAATCGCTCGCTATCTCCGGAGATTTGGTCGGCCTCTTGGCTCACGGCATGAGCACTATCACGCACTTTAATTAATATCTGCTGCATCCGGCTAGCAAACGCATTGAAATGACGGCAGAGTTCGCCGAGTTCATCTTTTCTATTATCAGGTAGGCGCTGACGTAAATCGCCAGCACCGGAAGCGATCGCCTTCATTGAATCGCTAACCTGTTTTAAAGGGCGGCTGATAATACGATTGGCAATATACATCCCAGCAGGTGCAAATAGCAGTAGACAAAGAATGATCGCCATAAAGGTGCTGTTACGGATCTGATAGATCGGTGCGTACATTTCATCGGTTGTCTGATCGACGATAAGCCCCATCTTGACCCCGTATTTTTCCAGGGTCTTGGGAAACAGTAACGTCAGCCCCCATTTTTCACGGCCATCACTGCTAGTAAAGGTCTCTCCGGTGTTGCCTACGTCACGCTCAAGTGGCGCCTGCATGATGGAATAATCGGACATGTCATCGCCGTAGCGCGACTTATCTTGATGGCCGATTAGCCGCCCCTGCGCGTTAAATAAGCTGGCACGACCGGTTTGCCCTATTTCAACGGATGTTGCCTGTTTAACCAGTGTTTCGTTATCGATTTGACCAAATAACCAACCGTAGTTACGTCCTTCGTGAATGACGGGCGTAATGTACACCAGATAACGGGAAAAATTCCCCGGTTCAGCTATAACGCCCAATAAGCGCTGCCCCTCAACGGCTTCTGGGTACCATCGATCAACGCCATCTTGCAGTGTTTCCTCGCCCCGACTTGCAATGAAATCTCCTTGGCTGGCGACGATATCACCGTTCGGATCTGTAAAAGTGAGCGAATCGAAATCGGTAAAGGTATCCAGATAACGTGATAGACCGTATGCGGCTTCATTAGGCGTTGCTCTCAGGGTGCTCGAACCTGACACCAGGTCGAGTTCCGGGCCACGTGCCATGAGAAAACTATCCATCGAGTTGGCGGTTGTTGTGCCGACAGAGCGCAACAGATGCGCTATGTTGCTTTCCAGTGTTTTACTTTGCGAGAAATAAAGATAGCCACCCGTCCCCACCAAAGCCAGGAAAACCGATATGACGATAAGTAATGCTATTTTTGTACGAATCTTGAGCCCAAACAGATATTGCATGTGATCTCCCATGTTTTTCATTTATCGTCATTGTTCAGCAGGTTCCAGGCTACCCTCGCCAATCTTTTATTTCTATAATAGTAGTACCTTTTGGCAATTACCTCATTAAATAGCATGGCCATCAGCGATATCAACGTCGACAAGGCCCTGAAACGAGTCAAGCAGAAATTCAAGGAAAATGGCACGACTTGTTCTCGCTGCGCACTGCCATCGACGTGCTGATGGTCTAAATATACACCTAGACTAAATTTATATAGTCTAGGCGCATGCCTATGAATCAGACGACAGCTCGGCAGCGTTTGGACTGCTGGGACAAAATCGGGCGGAGTGTTTTCACTCACATTGACCTAGCAAAGGTCTTTTAGGAGGACTGATCTTGCCCAGTAACAGTGGACACCTCAAGAATGTTAATGCGCTACGATGAGGTGAACCATGGCAAGATCGACGACATCCATGAAGAAAAAATCCTATACCCGTTACTCAGATGCCTACCGTCAAGAAGCGCTAGCGCTGGCTGATCGCATTGGCGTTGCAGCAGCGGCTCGTGAGCTGGGAGTACACGCCAGTCAGCTCTATCAGTGGCGCTCTAAAGCACAGCTGCAGCTAGACAAGTCTGAACGAGAGCGGGCGTTAGCAGAAGAAAACGCCCGCTTGAAGCGCCAATTAGCCGAAGCAAATGAAGAGCTGGCCATCACAAAAAAGGCCGCGGTCCGATGGCGGCCCCGAACTTTGCGAAGAGCCTGAAGTGAAGTACGCCTTTATCCATCGTTATCGTCAGGCTTTCAGTGTTCAACGTATGTGCCATGTTGTTGGGGTCGCTCGAAGCGGCTACTACGCTTGGCGGCAGCGCAAAGGAGTACCAACCCTAAAACGCAGCCAGCAAGCCATTCTCGATCAGCGTGTGGCTGAGGCTTATCACCAGCGTAAAGGCCGCTCAGGCGCCCCGAGATTAACCCTAGGCTGCAAGATGATGGGATGCCAATCAGCCGTAAGACGGTGGCTGCCAGCTTACAGCGTCAAGGCTTGCGCGCTAAAGCAGCCCGTAAGTTCAAGGCCACCACGAACCCTCGGCGTTCGCTGCCAGTGGCGTCGAATCTACTAGAGCAAAACTTCACGGTATCAGCCCTTAACCATAAGTGGGCCGGTGATATCACTTATTTAGCGACGTACGAAGGCTGGCTTTACCTAGCCGTGCTCATTGATCTTTACTCTCGTAAAGTGGTCGGTTGGGCAATGAGCGAGCGTATGACGGCCGATCTTGTCTGTGACGCGCTACAGATGGCGTTATGGAAACGCAAAGTGCCTAAAGGCGTGATAGTCCACTCGGCGTCCGAGGTAGTCAGTACTGTTCCACGCTTTACCAATCGCTGCTTACCCGGCATGAGCTTAAGTGCAGCATGAGCGCCAAAGGCAACTGCTATGATAATGCCTGTGCCGAAAGCTTCTTCCACAGTCTCAAAGTTGAAGCGATCCATGGGGAGCAATTTAAAACGCGAAACGATATGAGGCACCAGGTGTTTGAGTACATCGAACTGGACTACAACACGCAACGGCGGCACAGTGCTATTGGGATGATTAGCCCAGAGGCCTTCGAAGCCCTAATAATCGCTTAAACCAGTGTCCACTGTTGCTGGGTAAGATCAGTATTGGCATGGATCGAAGAGGGGGAAAGTTATAGCAGCACGGCGAAAGCTATCATTCGGAAGACGCATTGAGTAGCTAATCAAGAACCACGGTAACCTTGACGTGTGTTCAAGGCAACAAGTAGAACTATGGTGATACTTGTTGCTGCTAAGTGTCACCTATATGTCACCTAGCAGTATGTCCAATAAAAAACCGCCGCTCGGCATGATCCGTAAGCGGCGGTTTTTCTTAAATATTCTGGTCGGAGCGACAGGATTCGAACCTGCGACCTTTGCAACCCCATTGCAACGCGCTACCAAGCTGCGCCACGCTCCGATTTTTTTCTTGTGGCGAGTTATTGCCTCAAGACGGTGCGTATACTAGCGGTTTGCGGGGCAAATGAAAAGCCCATTTACGCTTCTTTTCAAGCGCTTGGATTTGATGGTCAAGTAAATGCTAAGCTTGCCGCTAATATCCATATACGACGTAAGGGCATTTATTTCAGTACCTTGTTGTGACAGTACTCTCTTACTTCAGTACATAGCAGGGCGTGTAGGTATCACCGTCAAGCTTCATGCGTCCTTGAGCAACAAACGACTTGAGCAGGGCATCTAGGCGGCGCATCAACTCAGGGGCGGCGCTGAGCTCAAAAGGGCCGTGGGCTTCAATGGCGAGGATGCCTTGCTCTTTTACGTTACCGGAAACAATACCTGAGAAGGCACGGCGCAAATTGGCCGCTAGCTCGTGGGTGGGCTGATCATTATCGAGCTTTAGCGAGCGCATTGCCGCGTGGGTAGGTTCAAAGGGAGCTTGAAAGTCTCGTGCGACAGTTAAGCGCCAATTGTAGTAGAACGCATCTTGATGGGTGCGGCGAAACTCGGTGACGTCATCCACTCCACGACGCATCCTGCGCGCAACTTCCACGGGGTCGCCCGTGATGATCGTGTAGTACTGACGCACGGTGTCGCCAAGGGTATAGACCAAAAACTCATCAATTTTCTGAAAATACTCAGCTGAGTCTGCCGGGCCAGTAAAAATCAGCGGGAAAGGAATGTCGCTATTGCTTGGATGAAGCAAAATACCCAGGAGATAAAGGATCTCTTCTGCTGTGCCGACGCCACCGGGAAAAACCACAATCCCGTGGCCTAGACGAACAAACGCTTCCAAGCGTTTTTCGATATCCGGCATTACCACTAACTCATTGACGATTGGGTTGGGCGCTTCGGCAGCAATAATCCCCGGTTCAGATATGCCTAAATAGCGCCCTTCACGCCGGCGCTGTTTGGCGTGAGCAACGTTAGCGCCTTTCATCGGACCTTTCATTGCGCCGGGGCCGCAGCCGGTGCAAATATCTAAATCGCGCAGACCCAGGTGGTAACCCACGTCTTTGGTGTATTCGTACTCATCGCGTGAGATGGAATGCCCACCCCAGCACACCACCAAGCTTGGGTCGCGGCTCGGCTTTAACGTGCCCGCCTTGCGCAGAATATGAAATACCGCGTTGGTGGTGCCTTCACCGGTGGTGAGATCAAAGCGGTTGTGCTGCTGGATTTCGTTGTAGACGTAGACAATATCGCGAATCACTGCTGAGAGATGCTCGCGGATACCGCGAATCATGTGACCATCGACAAAGGCTTCCGCCGGGGCATTGGTGAGCTTTAGGCGGATACCGCGATCTTGCTGTAGCACTTCAATGTCGAAATCTTTGTACGCCTCCATTAGCGCCAAGCTGTCATCGGTGGGGCTGCCGCAGTTAAGTACCGCGAGTGCACAGCGGCGTAGCAACTCGTGTAGACCGCTCTTAGAGGTGCGATGCAGGCGGTTTACTTCGTGCTGCGATAGCACTTCAAGGCTGCCTTCAGGGGAAATGATGCTCGATAGCGTCGGGCGCGACTGGGGAGTATGGTTCATAGTGTGTCTATCCATCCTAGACTGGTTTCACGGGCTAATGAAATATTACCACGGCGCTTAACGGTATACAGCGCAAGGGCATGAGGCGTGGCGCAAGTGTGCTACTATGCTGCGTGCTTTCATTGTCACGTTTTGGCTCACCGATATGTTTAATGCGCACTACTTTCGTACTTACATCACGCTGGTAGAAACGGGTAGTTTTACCCGCACCGCGCAACGTCTGGAAATGACCCAGCCGGGAGTGAGCCAGCACATCCGCAAGCTGGAAACTTACCTGGGTAAACCTCTGTTAGAGCGGCAAGGGCGGCGCTTTATCCTGACTGAAGCCGGGCGGCGGGCTTACGATTACGCTCTCAAGCTCTTCGCTGAGCATGAGCAGTTTCGCCACGGCCTCGATGATGACTCGCTGGATAGCGGTGAATGTCGAATTGCCTCGCCGGGAAGCGTGGGGTTGATGTTTTACCCCTATATTTTGGGTCAGCAGCAAATGCGCCCCAATTTGACGGTCAACTATAGCTTCGCTTTCAACCATGAAATCATCACCGATTTGATCCATGGTCGTTACGATATTGGTATTGTGACCGAAGCGGTGAAACACCCCGATCTCAGTTGTGAGGTTTGGCTCAAAGAGCCGTTATGTTTGGTGGTGCCGGCGGATTTTGCCGGAAGCACCCTGTCGGATCTGATGGGGATTGGTTTTATTAACTATTACGACGGTATCAATCACGCCACTACGCTGTTGAAAGAGAATTACCCTGATGCGTTTCGCTCTATGGCACACTTTCGCCACCAAGGCTTTACCAATGAAGTGAGCATGGTGCTGGATGCGGTCGCGCGCGGGCTGGGGTTTACCGTTGTATCCCGGCTGGTGCTGGAAACGTCCCCTTGGCAGCGCCAGGTTAAAGAGCTCAATCTGGCCAATGCGGTGGATGAAGTACTTTATTTGGTGCACCGTCGTGGCGCTACCTTACCTAAGCGTTATGAAAAGCTGCTCACGGGATTCCGTGAGCAGCGTGGTCATGAAAAGGTATACGAGAAAACGCCGAATTAATCGCGGTACTCGTCAATCGTCGGGCAAGAGCAAATGAGCTGCCGGTCGCCGAAGACGTTATCCACGCGGTTGACGGCCGGCCAGTACTTCGCCGCTTTTACGGCTTCAGTGGGGAAGGCGCCTAACTCGCGTTCGTAAGGACGATCCCAACTTGCCTCTATGAGATCCGCCATGGTGTGCGGCGCGTTGACCAGCGGGTTATTCTCCAGTGGCCATTCGCCGTTTTCCACCTTGCCGATCTCGTCGCGGATGTGAATCATCGCCTCGCAGAAACGGTCGATTTCGTAAAGTGATTCCGATTCGGTTGGCTCAATCATCAGCGTTCCTGGCACTGGGAAAGACATGGTCGGCGCGTGAAAGCCGTAATCCATCAAACGCTTGGCGATATCTTCTTCACTGATACCAGAAGCGGCTTTCAGCGGGCGAATATCGATAATGCATTCGTGAGCCACGGTGCCATTTTCGCCTTTGTAGAGCACCGGGTAGCGGTCTTCCAAACGCTTGGCGATGTAGTTGGCGTTGAGAATGGCAAGCTCGGTTGCCTCGCGTAAGCCGCGTGCGCCCATCATTTTGATGTAGGCCCAAGAGATCGGCAGGATGGAGGCACTGCCAAAAGCGGCAGCGGAAACAGCGCCGCTTGTTGCTTGCACACCTTCGATTGGGGTCACCGCGTGGTTGGCTACAAACGGGGCGAGATGCGCTTTAACGCCAATCGGTCCCATGCCTGGGCCGCCACCGCCGTGGGGAATACAGAAAGTCTTGTGCAGGTTGAGGTGCGAAACATCGCCACCGAAATCACCGGGGCGCGTGATGCCGACTTGGGCGTTCATGTTGGCGCCGTCCACATAGACCTGCCCGTTGTGCTGGTGCACCACGTCGCATACCGCGCGCACATGGGATTCAAACACCCCGTGGGTGGACGGGTAAGTGATCATGATTGCCGACAATGTTTCGCGGTGCTGCTCGGCTTTCTGGGTGAGATCACTCAAGTCGATGTTGCCATCGCTATCGCACTCGACGACCACTACCTTCATGCCTAGCATGGCGGCAGAGGCGGGGTTGGTACCGTGAGCGGAGCTTGGAATCAAACACACATCACGGTGCGCTTCATTCTGCGCAGCCTGGTAGCGACGAATGGCCAAGAGGCCGGCGTACTCGCCTTGGGCGCCAGAATTGGGCTGCATCGAGATGTGGTCATAGCCGGTAATCTCGACCAGAAATGCCGCTAACTCGTCAATCATCTGGTGATAACCTGCCACCTGATCGCGTGGTGCAAACGGATGAAGGTGAGCAAACGCCGGCCAGGAAACGGGAATCATCTCGCTGGTGGCGTTTAGCTTCATGGTGCATGAGCCCAGTGGAATCATGGCATGCGCCAGCGATAGGTCTTTGTTTTCCAGACGCTTTAAATAACGCAGCATTTCGGTTTCGCTACGGTAGCGCTTAAACGTCGGGTGCGTGAGAAAGTCGCTTTCCCGTTGGCAGACGTGGGGAATTCCGGTTGCGCCATCGGCGACGATGCTTTCATCTAGCCGCGTCACCGAGAGGCCGTGTTCATCCCCAAGAATCACGTCAAATAACAGCGTAACATCGTGCGCGGTAGTGGTTTCATCCAAGCTAATGCCGACATCACCATCGGCGAAGAAGCGTAAATTGACATCGTGGGTCATGGCGCGACCGTGAATCTTACCACTATCCACGCCGGTTAAGCGTAGCGTGTCGAACCAAGTGTCGTGGGCAAGTGCGACGCCTGCTTGTTTGAGGCCGTGAGCAAGAATCGTGGTCAAGCGCTGTACACGGTTAGCTATGGTGCGCAGGCCATCAGCACCATGGTAAGTCGCGTAGAAGCCAGCAATATTGGCCAACAGCGCTTGCGCGGTACAGATATTGGAAGTGGCTTTCTCGCGGCGAATATGCTGCTCGCGGGTTTGCATCGCCATGCGCAGTGCCGTCGCGCCGCGGCTATCTTTGGAAACGCCGATAATCCGACCGGGAATCGAGCGCTTGAGCTTATCTGAGGTGGCAAAAAATGCTGCGTGTGGGCCGCCAAAGCCCATCGGCACGCCAAACCGCTGCGAGCTTCCCACGACGATATCGGCGCCAAGCGCGCCTGGCTCTTTAAGTAATACGAGGCTTAAAAGGTCCGTCGCGACGCAAGTCATCACATTACGTTCAGCCGCTATGCTCAGCAACGGCGCAAGGTCGCGCAGTTGGCCGCTATCGCCGGGGTATTGAAGCAGCGCGCCGAAAACCTCGTGTTCGCCGAGGGATTCGGCAGGGGCGATGACCAGTTCAAAACCGAAAAATTCAGCGCGGGTTTTGAGCACATCCAGCGTCTGTGGGAAAACATCGTCGGCGACGAAGAACGCGTTGGATTTGTTCTTCTTGTTGGCGCGCTTACACAGCGCCATGCCTTCGGCAGCAGCGGTGGCCTCATCCAGCAACGAGGCATTGGCCAGTTCCATGCCGGTTAAATCCATCACCACCTGCTGAAAATTAAGCAGGCCTTCCAAGCGGCCTTGGGAAATCTCGGGCTGATAGGGCGTATAAGCCGTATACCAACCGGGATTTTCGAGCACGTTGCGTTGAATGACAGCGGGCATGTGAGTGCCGTAGTAGCCCTGGCCGATAAAACTCTTCGCGACCCGATTTTGCCGCGCCAATTGGCCTAAGTAATCCAACGCTTCCGCTTCACTGCGTGGCTCATCAAGCGCCAACTCGCGGCCCAGGCGAATATCGCGCGGGACCGTCTGCTCGATAAGATCCGCCATCGATGCCACACCCAGTGTGCTGAGCATGGCGTGAGTATCAATGTCATCAGGACCGTTGTGACGTTTGAGAAAGGCGTCATGATCGGCGAGTTCGGCCAGGCGGCGGGATGCAAAAGACGAAGACGCAGAAGACATTGACCTGGAAGGCATTGATCTAGAAGACATGGGACGATCAGACATAGGGCTTAATCCAAAGACGGTTCTAGACGAAAACAAAGACCAATCAAAAACAACCGCCTGCTGGCGGGCGCGATGATGACAGGCAGCAGGCGGCAGTGGTGGGAAAGAGCGGTTTAACTTTCTGCGTCGATCGTGGCTTGGTAGCCGTCGGCGTCCAGCAGGCCTTCAACAGTGCCGTCAAGGCGCACTTTCATGAGCCAACCGCCTTCGTAAGGGGCCTCGTTGACCGTTTCAGGCGCGTCTTCGAGGGCTTCGTTTGTCTCGATCACTTCGCCATTAATCGGCGCATAAAGATCAGAGGCGGCTTTGACCGATTCAATTACCCCAAACTCATCGCCTCTGCTGAGTGTTTGACCCACTTCAGGGAGTTCGACGAAGACGACATCACCCAGCGCTTCTTGGGCATGATCCGTAATACCAATGGTGACGGTGCCGTCGCCGTTATCTAGCACCCATTCGTGACTTTCGGCGTATTGGAGATTATCGGGAATTTGGCTCATGAAGATTTCCTGTGTGGAACTGTGGTTGACTCTTTTGCCTATGATCTCATGCTGAGGCTAGGCGCTCAAAAGTTGTTCGCATGTTACCTTTTTTCTTTTGCGAAACAAATTTCTTGTTCTTCCCCCTTTGATGATGTCTTTAGTTGTTTTAGTTTATGCGTTGGTCTTACTGATGACATGACGTAATGCAGTGAGTTTTTCTGCTAAAAAATGTAAAAGTCGCCAGAGAAACCACAAAGATGCGTAGTCACGTGCTAATTCGTTGCAATAGCCTGTCAGCGCGAAAGGTCGAGGCGCCTCTTTAAATAGTCACCTGACCTATCACAATAAGCCCGGCAAAATAGCAGTAAGCCTGCCTACAACACCAACGATATATAACAACCGTTAAGGGTTATAAGGAGAGTTTTGTGGAAGCATTAATGACATTCTTAAGCTCGATGGAAGGTATCGTGTGGGGCGTTCCCATGCTAGTACTTCTATTAGGTGTCGGCATCTACCTTCAGCTTGGCCTCAAGCTGGTTCCGCTGCGTAAGCTTGGGACTGGCTTCAAGTTGATGTGGCAGGGGCGTGACGCGAAACACACACCTGATGGTAAAGCTAAAACGGACACCGATGGAGAAATTTCCCCGTTTAACGCCCTGATGACGTCACTATCAGCCACTATCGGTACCGGTAATATTGCTGGTGTGGCTACCGCCATCTTTCTGGGTGGCCCGGGGGCAGTCTTCTGGATGTGGATTACCGCACTTGTCGGCATGGCCACTAAGTTTGCCGAAGCCGTACTGGCGGTGCGCTTTCGTGAAACCGATAGCACGGGTTTCCACGTCGGCGGGCCGATGTTTTACATTAAAAATGGCTTAGGAAAAAAATGGATTTGGCTCGGCGGCGCCTTTGCCCTATTCGGCGCAGTAGCGGCTTTCGGTATCGGCAATACCGTGCAGTCCAACTCGGTGGCTGAAGGGCTTAGTGAGTCGTTAGGTGTGCCACATTGGCTTACTGGCTTGGTCCTCATGGTTCTGGCCGGTGCGGTGATTCTTGGGGGCATTAAGCGTATCGCCAAGGTGGCAGGTAAGTTAGTGCCCATCATGGGAATCGCCTATGTTTTGGCGGGTATCCTGGTATTGATTCTCAACGCCGGTCAGATCGGTGAGGCGTTCAGCTTGATTTTCTACCATGCCTTTAACCCAATCGCCGCAGCAGGGGGCTTTGCGGGTGCTGGCGTGGCTATGGCGATTCAGTTTGGTGTGGCCCGCGGTATTTTCTCCAACGAAGCCGGTCTGGGCAGTGCGCCTATCGCACACGCTGCGGCAAAAACGAAAAACCCGGTGCGCCAAGGGTTGATCGCCATGTTGGGGACCTTTATCGACACCATCATCGTCTGCTCCATTACTGCCCTGGTTATTCTCACCAGCGTTGAGTGGGACGGAGGTGAGACTGGTGCACGCTTGACTGCGGTTTCCTTTGACCTAGCGCTGCCGGGAATAGGGGAGTACGTGGTGACCTTTGCCCTGGCGGTCTTTGCCTTTACTACTATCCTGGGCTGGTCCTTCTATGGTGAGAAGTGTTTCCAGTTCCTGTTCGGCACCCGCTCAATCACGCTCTATCGGGTGTTGTTCATCATTGCGATCCCGCTGGGGGCTATGGCTAACCTGGATTTGGTTTGGGTGCTGGCGAGTGTCTTCAACGCCATGATGGCGATTCCCAACTTGATCGCTTTGGCGCTGCTGTCGCCGGTTGTCTTCAAGCTGACAAAAGATTATTTCGATGGTAAAAATGTGTTGCCCGGCGAAGAGCTGGATCACGACAAATCGTCATGATTTTTTGACATAGCGTTACGGTACCGGGGGTGGGAAGGCACGCAAGTGTCTTCCCGCTCTTTTTTCTAGCTTGTTGTTATTAGCGAGGACGAGACATGAGCGATTTGAAACAGACCCCATTGCATCAATTACATGTTGCGCAAGGGGCCAAGATGGTGCCGTTTGCCGGTTACGAGATGCCGGTGCAGTACCCGCTCGGGGTTAAAAAAGAACACGAACATACTCGCGCTCACTGCGGGTTATTTGATGTTTCGCACATGGGGCAGATTCTTGTACGTGGCGATAAGGTGGCAGAAGCCCTGGAGACGTTGATTCCTGCCGATATTGTCGGTCTTGCAGAAGGCGCTCAACGTTATGGGCTTTTTACCAGTATGGAAGGTGGGATTTTGGACGATTTAATGATCGTGAACGCTGGCGAGCATTTTTATTTGGTCGTCAATGCAGCGTGTAAAGAGCAAGACTTAGCCCACCTGCGTGCGAATTTAGGTGAAACGCATACCATTGAGTATCTGGATGATCGTGCATTGCTCGCCCTTCAGGGGCCGAAAGCGGCCGAGGTAATGACGCGACTTTGCCCGCAAGCGTGCAAGCTGGTATTTATGCAGCATTCGCGCTTTACGTTGACTGAAGGAGAGCTTGCCGGCGAGGAAATCTGGGTTAGCCGCAGCGGTTACACGGGCGAAGATGGCTTTGAAATTTCTGTTTCTGCTGACATAGCAGATGCGTTTGCTAAGCAACTATTGGCTGAGCCGGAGGTCGAGGCAATTGGACTAGGTGCGCGCGATTCTCTTCGCTTGGAAGCGGGCCTATGTCTTTACGGTCATGATATGGACACCCAAACGACACCGGTAGAAGCTGGGCTTATTTGGGCCATTAGCAAACCGCGTCGCCGTGGCGGTGAGCGCGCCGGCGGTTTCCCTGGCGCCGACCTTATCTTGCATCAAGTGGATGCCAAAGATCACACGCGCAAGCGGATAGGGCTTGTGGCTGAAGGGCGTGCGCCGGTACGGGAAGGTGCGCCACTAGTCGATGGGGATGGCAATGAGATTGGCGTAGTAACGTCAGGTGGGTTTGGACCTAGCCTGGGTAAACCGGTCGCTATGGGGTACGTAAAGCGCGATTTTGAAGCCGTGGATACGCAGGTATATGCGCAAGTGCGTGGTAAGCAACTTTCTATGGTGGTAACAAAAACCCCCTTCGTGGCAACGGGTTACTATCGCGGATAGCCATCTCAGATAGCCATCTCAGATAACGACCGCGGATAGCTGCCGCGGATAAACGTCGATGACAATCGGTGATGAAACGTCATTTAAGCACGTCTCTAGGATCAATAGGCTTGCCTCCTTGGCGTAAGTCAAAGAGCAAGTCGTAGCGTTGATTGCTGCTGTTTTGACCGACGTCGCACAAGAGGTCGCCAGCCTTAACGCGCTCGCCTTCATCGACATGCAGTCCATCGCATAGGGCATACACGCTCTGAAGGTTATCCGAATGGTGAACAATCACGACTTGTCCTAGCTGGCGCATGCTGCTGGCAAAGCGCACATCGCCAGCGGCTACGGCCTTGGCCTTCGCGCCCGCCTGGGTCGCCAGCAACATTGGCTGAAGGGTGCCGTGGCTATCCGTTCCAAAGCGCCGCACAATACGATAGTCGTCCAGTGGCCAAGGCCAGCGTCTTGCGGAGGCAGGTAAACCGCCTGCCTTAGAGCTTGTTGAGGAGACGCTGGACGAACGCGCGGTTTGGCCTGAGGAGCGGCTGGCGCTTGTTGTCATGGAGGTGCCGTTTAGCGGGACGCTAATGATCTGACCTACCCGTAACGCGGTTGGGGAAACGCCTGAGTTAGCATTCTGAATGTGGCGGCTATTGGTGCCAAAGTGGCGGGCGATGGCGGCGTAAGTATCGCCTGGGCGAACTTGGTAGCGGTATGGGCCGCCAGAGGGAGCGCGTTCTTGCTGAGTGGGAATCAAAATCTTCTGACCCACCGCAAGACGACGCGAGTCGGCGCTGGGGTTAAAGCGCTGCAAGCGTTCAAGGGGCACATCGGCACGCTGTGCGAGTTTGCCCAACGTATCACCACGCTGAATAGACACCCAGTTTCCATTGATCGAGTCAGCCTGTCTGCTGGGTCGGTCAATTCGCTCAGGGTAACTTGAGTTGCCAGCGCATCCGCTAAGTGTCAGTACCGCCGTGATGACGACCAGGGCGAGCCAGCCAAGGGTCAATCGTGATCGGTGCGACGGTCCAACTGGGCATCTTTTTCCTGCCACAGTGTGTTGATCCATGCGTGGAAGCGTTCCTTATGCTGCGATTGCGCGTGGTAGTGAGTATCTAGCATCCAGGCGGGGACTTCCAGTCGCCGCGCGGTCAGGGTGATGGGGGACTCTTGGCCGCATAAGAATCCCCAAAAAGTTGGGTTTGGGTTTTTATAGCTGATCGTGATGTCCAAAATCCCGTCTAGTTGATCCCCCATCAAGTTAAGTACTTGCGCAACGCCACCCGCTTTTGGCCGTAACAGGTGTTGGTAGGGGCTTTGCTGAGCATCGCGCTTGGCGGGCGTAAAACGCGTGCCTTCGACAAAGTTAAAGATGGCGATGGGGTGGTGCCGCGCGCGCTGGCACATACGCTCGGTGGCACGGCGGTCAATGTCGGCCAGCTTGGGGTTTTTCTCCATTTGTTCTCGGCTGTAGCGACGCATAAAGGGAAATTCAAGCGCCCAAAAGGCAAGGCCCACAATAGGTATCCAAATCAGCTGGGTTTTGAGAAAAAAGCGTGGCATAGGAATTTGTCGATGCAGGGCCATAAACAACATAAAAATATCTGTCCAGCTGCGATGATTGGAAATCACCAGCCACCACTGGTTCTGGCTTAGGCCATCCGGTACCTCTGTGCTGAGGTTAGGCTTTAGCCAGTGACGCATCCACCAAAGATTAAAGCCGATCCAGTTCAGAGCGATGGCGTTTAAGCCTTTCAGCATCATGTCTTTTAGTGCTTGTGTGGGTGCAAGTAACTTGAGCAGCGTAAGAGCAATCAGTGGGATGCCCCAGAACAACGTGTTCACTGCAAACAGCAAAGCGCTGACGAGCCCCTTAACAATCGGCATGCTTGGTGCTTCCCTAATAACGTTCAGTTGTCGAGCAAATGCTAATGGATATTGCCTTTGCTTCACAGTGGTACGTTGTCCTTTCGGTGTGCCTCATAGACTCGGCGTTTGAACCCATTCGAGTAGGACATCGCGCAGTGCTTGCGCGGCGACAGAAAGTTCTTGATGGGTCAAGATACCAACACGGCACGAAACCCCTGGCGTGGTGAGCGGTACGCAGTGCGCGCCAAGTTCGTGCATTTGTTGGATGCACATCGAGGGCACAGCACTGACGCCTAACCCATCGGCTACCATGCGACCCACCGTTGAGAGCTGATGGCTTTCAAACGCCACGGGAAGAGCAATGTCTTGCTCCTGGAGGGCCTGCTCTAGCAAACGGCGCACCAACGATGGCCGTTGTAGCGTAATAAAATCATGGGTAAGTAAATCAGCCCACGATAGTTGCTTGGCTTTTGCTTGGCGGCTTAAACGCGGTACGACAGCGACAAAATGATCCTCAAACAAAGGGGTGAACAGCAGGCTCCCGGTGCCCTCCGGCGCAAAAGCGATTCCCATTTCTACCTGCCGGGAACGCACCATATCGGTCACTTCTTCGTTGACCACATCGTGCACCGTGACGTTGATTTTGGGATATTGCTGGCGAAACTTCACCAGGGCAGCGGGTAATAAGTTGCAGGCAAACGACGGCATCGCCGCGACGCTTAGCCGCCCAAGCTGGAGGGTGAAGCGTTGGCGTAATCGCTCTTCGGTGTTATCCCATTGTGCTAATAAGTGCTTTGCCAGTGGTAAAAGCGATTCCCCTTCAGGGGTTAGGCGTACACTGCGAGTGCTACGAATGAGAAGCTTGCCCCCCAGCGTTTCTTCTAATCCTTTGATCGCAAGGCTCAGGGCGGGCTGCGATAAATGCAGGCGCTCGCAGGCTTGGGTAAAGCTTAAGGTTTGTGCTACAGCGAGAAATGCGCGTAACTGTTTTACTGTCATGCTGAAACTTGACCGCCCTATGGTGAAAACGTGCGTCAGAAAACGAGAAAGACCGCAGTATTGATAAGATTTAAAAATAAATTGATAAAAAAAACAAACTTAACAAATATATTATCTGGCACAACACTGACGTCACGTTAGGTGCTGGCGTAGCGAGCGATTAATCGTGTTCGCACAGTGCATGGAATGTGATCAACCAACAACAAGCGAGGAACTACCATGTCAGGATTTGATAAGCGCGTCGCTTCTTATGAAGAAGCAATGCAGGGTATTGAGAGCGGAATGACCGTGATTGCGGGCGGTTTTGGCCTGTGCGGTATTCCAGAGAATTTGATTGCGGAAATTAAGCGTCGCGGCGTTAAAGATTTAACCGTGGTCTCCAACAACTGCGGGGTAGATGGTTTCGGTCTGGGGCTTTTGCTGGAAGATCGTCAAATTCGCAAGATTTTGGCCTCCTACGTGGGCGAAAACGCGATGTTTGAGCAGCAAATGCTCAACGATGAAATCGAGGTCGTGCTTACTCCTCAA
Organism: Vreelandella vilamensis; assembly: GCF_031451755.1. Lineage (NCBI taxonomy): Bacteria > Pseudomonadati > Pseudomonadota > Gammaproteobacteria > Oceanospirillales > Halomonadaceae > Vreelandella > Vreelandella vilamensis. The sequence goes on from NZ_JARWAN010000005.1 coordinate 21,519, forward strand.
GGCACATTAGCGGAGAAAATGCGCGCTGGCGGTGCCGGTATCCCTGCTTTTTATACCGCCACGGGCTATGGCACCCCGATTGGTGATGGTAAAGAGGTGCGCGAATTTAATGGTCGTCAGCACATTATGGAAGAGGCGATCGTGGGTGATTTCGCCATTGTGAAAGGATGGAAAGCTGACTGGTACGGTAATGTCATTTATCACCATACCGCGCAGAACTTTAATCCGATGGCGGCTACAGCGGGCAAAATTACCGTGGTTGAGGTGGAAGAGATTGTTGAGCCGGGCGAGCTTGATCCAAGCCAAATTCATACGCCGGGTATCTACGTGGATCGTCTAATTCAAGGCTCCTTCGAAAAACGCATCGAAAAGCGCACCGTACATAGCTAACGCGTCCTACGATACTCGTAAACAAGCTCAAATCGATTTCCATCTTGAGACAACAAGACGTCTTGAGACAATAAGAGGTAAAGACACCATGGCTTTGACACGTGAACAGATGGCACAGCGCGTTGCCCGCGAATTAGAAGACGGTTTTTATGTGAACCTAGGTATCGGTATTCCGACGCTAGTCGCTAATTACATTCCTGACGGCATGGATGTCATGCTGCAATCGGAGAATGGTTTATTAGGCATGGGGCGGTTCCCGACCGAAGACGAACTCGACCCAGACATGATCAACGCGGGCAAGCAGACCGTGACGGCGCGCCCTGGCGCGGCGATTTTTTCCTCGGCGGAATCATTTGCCATGATTCGTGGGGGGCACGTTGATTTAACGGTATTAGGCGCTTTTGAGATTGATCAAAACGGCAATATTGCCTCTTGGATGATCCCAGGTAAGCTTATTAAAGGCATGGGTGGTGCCATGGATCTTGTGGCAGGCGCTGAAAATATTATTTGCACCATGACCCATGCGTCTAAGCACGGCGAATCCAAGCTTTTGGAACAGTGCAACCTACCGCTCACCGGTGCAGGTTGCATTAATCGCGTGCTGACCGATCTGGCGTATCTGGAAATTAAAGATGGCGCCTTTATCCTCAAAGAGCGTGCTCCGGGCGTCAGCGTTGAAGAGATCGTCGAGAAAACGGCTGGTAAGCTAATTGTGCCTGACCATGTGCCGGAAATGACGTTTGTTGAGGCGTCCTAAGGCTACGTTAGTGCATAAGCGATAAGCTAAGCGTAAGTGATCTAGACGAGCTAGGTGGCACCGTTACAAAAAGTGCCACCTACGCCATTTCGCAGCGGGTATGGTGGGGTAATAATAGCTCGGCAACTTGTTCGTGAGCATCACTAACGTGTTTCTGCACAATTGCTAGACCGCCCAAGCAGATGCGGTGCTCATCGCCTTCGGCAAACACGGTTTTTTGCGCGGTGGTAAGGTAAAAGCGGTGATCAAGTAAGTTCGATACCGGAAACACCCCGTGTTGTAAGCTCTCGCCCCCCATCACGCCTGCCTCACGAAACTGCTGGTCGAGTGTACTGAGTGATAGCCCTAATTGTTGGCAATCAAACCCGGCATGGTGAAGACGTGGCCCCATGACAGACAGCCAAGCCGCTAATGGGTGTGCCGCACAGAGAGATTGATAGAGCTGCCAAGTGGGCATTGGCCAGGGTCGGCCGTTGTGAAAAACGGAGTGTGTCTCACCTTCTGTCATTGGTGCTTGTTGCATGAGGTCGATAAGCGCATCGCGAGGTGCTTTGCACAGAGTGCCGGTTTGCAACTCAGCCAGTACTAGCCAGCTCTCACCATTTTCCGGGGCCAGTAAAGAGATTAACAGCCCTTTGTCGGCCATCGCATAATGAGCGACCGCTATATACCCCAGCCGCGTTAACGCCGGGGTAAGATAGCTTGTGCCATAGGAACCGTGGTTGAGAGTCAGTAGCGTGAAATAAGCAGGGGGCGTATCAGTAGGCCAAAGCCTTAACGCCGCAATGTCTGGGTGCGTATGTACGTAATCAAGCCATAGCTCTTGTAGAAACGCATCTCGCTGCGCCACCTGATCGGGCGTGCTGGGGAAGAACATGAAGTATCCTCGCCTAATATACCGTATAAGCGCCAATTTTGATGGCGGTTTGGGTCATTATAGGCAAGGCAAAAAAGTCGCGTTCAACGCACATAAACGGCTGGCAGCATTTCAGGTAGAAAGTGCAGGATGTTGGCGCACAAACTGTTCAAACTCAGTAAAGCCGCCGATATGTTCTTGGTCAACGAAGATCTGAGGGACGGTATGAATGACTTTGCCGGCGGTCTTGGCAATATCTTCTTTGGTAATTCCTTCTGAAGGCATGTCGATGTAGCGAATACCTTCTATTTTACCGCTTTTTTCTAACTGCTCGGCGAGGCGCTTCGCCATGACACAAAACGGGCAAGAAAGACGACCGTAAATCACTACGAACATATAAAAGCTCCTATTTAGACATACTTACATAGACACTATTGTGGACCACGCCTCAGTCTTTCTCCAATAGCACTATGCTACGTGGGTGATTAAACTGAGTTATGGCGTCCTTTGCATTAAATAAGTGAGAGGTAAAAGCGCATCGGTATGCAAACGTTAACGGCTGATGAATATGCAGCGCTTGCAGAGCGCGCACGAAATTATCGGGATGCCCGCCTTAAGACGTTGAAAAAACAAACAGAATATAATCCTAAGCTGGGCGTAGATGCACTATGCTTTCAGCGTTGGCAAGATGGTGGCTTAGAGGAGAGAGGCCTTGTGGGGGCATTGATAAGCCCATGTGCTTTATCGCTAATCGCAATACCCGAGCCAGAAAAGCTGCAGGGGGGGCCACCCGATACGCTTTTACTGCATTTGCCATCGGGCCGCTATCGCTTGCAGCATTGCTCACTAGACGGTGTCGCGTGGTACCAGAGAGTTATCTTAGACGATTTGAGTGAAATCGAGAGCATGCAAGAAGCGGCGCAGCTTGCACAAAAACTGATGGAGCGCTTAATGCGGCCAAGCGAATGAGCCTAGTCGCATACGCAATCAGGTAGCATAAGTAAGAGAGTTGATGTAAGAAAGTTAAAACACTGAAACTGATATCAATCCATTGTTTTACCGCAAAATTCATTAAGAGGTAATTTATGACAGCAATCAACAAACCGACACCCCGCGTTGCCTTGGTCACCGGGACCAGCAGCGGCATTGGGGAAGCCGTGGTTAAAAAATTGTGTGATCTTGGGCATCAAGTGTTAGCTGTTGATTTTAACCCGGCAGGTAAAGAGGTCGCGGAAGCTGCTGGCGCTGCGTTTTTTAAAGCGGATCTTACTGACCCGGATGCGTGTCGTGCCGCCGTGGAGGAGGCCGTAAAGCGCTTTGGAAGTGTTGATATTCTGGTGAATAATGCAGGCATTCAACACGTAGCGCCGATTGAAACATTTCCTGAGCAGAAATGGCGTCAAATTATCGACTTGATGCTTACCGCCCCTTTTCTTCTCACTCAAGCCGCTTGGCCATCCATGCGTGAGGGAGGCTGGGGACGCATTGTTAATGTCGCCTCTGTACATGCACAAGTCGCCTCGCCAGGAAAATCCGCTTACATCAGCGCCAAACACGGGATGATTGGCCTTACCAAGACAGCCGCGTTAGAGGGTGGTGATCAGGGGATTACCGCCAATGCTATTTGCCCCGCCTATGTGAAAACGCCGCTGGTGGATAATCAGATCGCCGATCAAGCTAAAATGCATGGCATGGAAGAACAAGAAGTCATTGAGAAAATCATGCTGAAAAATGCCGCGGTCAAACGCTTAATCGAACCTGCCGAAGTGGCCGAAATGGTGGCTTATTTAAGTTCGGATATGGCCGGTGCGGTGACCGGCTCAAGCTGGAACATTGATTTAGGCTGGACAGCGCAATAACCCTATGCGTCAACTGGCGAGCAACCGACAAGACCCCGCTTTATGCGGGGTTTTTTAGCGTCTCACTGGGCGTTTTTGCAGTTTGCGCTGTAATGTGCGGCGGTGCATGCCTAAGGCGCGAGCCGTGGCCGAAATATTACCATCGTGCTCCTGCAAAACCTTTTGAATATGCTCCCACGTAATACGATTGACCGATGGTGGGTTGTCCGCCACTTCGGCATCCGGGTCGCCTTCTTGTCGTTCAAAAGCATTCAATACATCATCGGCATCGGCTGGCTTGCACAGATAGTTGACCGCCCCCAGTTTGATCGCCTCAACCGCCGTTGCAATGCTGGAATAGCCGGTCAACACCACCACCCGGCACTTAGGTGAAGCAGCTAAAAGCCCTGGCAAGAGTTTTAGCCCGGAGCTTTGCTCAAGCTTAAGGTCCAGGGTCGCCATGGTAGGCATTTCTGCGGCCGCCAGCGTAAGGGCTTGGTCGGCATCGTGGGCAACGCTTACCTCGTAGCCGCGCCGTGTTAATGCCCGACTCAACACATGACAAAACATTTCGTCGTCATCGATGATGAGCAGGCGTTGGTCTCGTGTTGATGTCGTTTTGCTAGACATAGCGTCCTCAATAAGTCGTCAGTCGTCAGCGGGGCGTTGACCATATTATGTCGGTGGAGATAAGCTTCTTGGCAGAATTACCTCGGTTAGCGTTCCACCCTCTGGGTGATTATACAGGCTCACGCCGCCGCCGAAGCGATTGATTGTGGCATGGGTGAGAAAGAGACCGATGCCCATTCCTTTGCTTTTGGTGGAAACAAAAGTGTCGCCTAATTGATCGGCAATGGAGAGCGAAATGCCTGGTCCATGATCACGAATATCAATGATGACGCTATCGTCCTGCCAGTCGATACTGATAGCAATTTGCTCTGGATTAGCATCGGCGGCATTGTTCAACAAATTGGTGAGTGCTTGGTCAAGCGTCGCATCGACCGCAAGCCATGGGCGCCCCCGGCGTTCAGCGACGTCTAGCTGATGGGTAACATCCGGGCGCAGAACCAGCCAGCGTTGAACTACCTCGGCTAACCACTGCTCGGCATCGCGCACCTCAGGTTCTGCCATACGTCGGCGGTCGGCATGAGAAACCAAGTGCTGCAAGCGAGTTTTGCAGGTATTCACTTGTTGGCGCAGCAGTGCGATGTCTTCTCCTAGCGGCGAGTTGGCATCGACTTCGTTTTCCATTTCATTGAGCAGTACCGCCATCGTCGAAAGCGGCGTGCCGAGTTCATGGGCGGTTCCTGCCGCTTGGGTGGCCACCGCCAGCACTTGCTCGTTTCGCAGGGCCGCTTCGCGGGTGCGTGATAGCGCTTGGTCGCGTCGCCGTAGCGCGTCCGCCATTTTATAGATAAAAAAGGTCACTAACCCAGCTGAAAGGCCAAAGTTAAGCCACATACCCAGCACGTGCAGACTTAGAGGGCTGCTATCCGTATTGATGTGACCTAGCTGGGGAATGGGGTGGTAGTGAAACATCAAAAAGCTATAACCTGCCATGGCCAAAAGGGCGATGATCCAGGTGTGTCGCCAAGGCAATGTCGCCGCGGCGATGGTCACCGGTACGAGGTAATACGTGACAAACGGGTTCGTGGCCCCGCCGGTGAAATAGAACAGTAACGTGAGGCCGACGATATCCGCGAGAAAATGGAATAAGTACTCATTGTGTTTGACCTCGCGTGGCTGCCCCAGCCGCCACCACGTCATGATGTTGAGCACGCCCATGGCAATCACAACGCTAACGACAGCGAGTACTGACATCTCGAAGGCAAGCAGCTCAACGCCGACAATAATGGCGATGAGAAAACCCGTCCACGTGATACCGCGAACGATGGTTAGGCGAACCAGGTTGCGGTTAGGCGTCGACAACGGCAAAAGCAGTTCTGTAGGCATTAGGTTTTGTTCGTACTTTTGACACTATGAATGACAAACTTCACCAGCAACGTCACCACAAAAGTAAGCCATCCAGCGGAGGCGAGGATATTCACCGCTAACATTTTGGGTGGCAACCACGCCCCGCCAAATAGAGCGTCGAGCAAGAGGTAAAAAAACATGGCCAGAAGCAGGGGCAGAGCGAGCAGGTGAACCCACATATCGGTACGTCGCTTGCGCACGTGATAGCGACGTATAAGCAGCCGAAAAGGGCGATGTACCCAGCTGAAAAAAACCATCGTGGCGACTAAAAATATGACGGCAAGCGTTGGTTCGGTACTGCCCTGATGGATCGAGAAAGTAATGGACCATCCCAGCGCAAGCCACAAGAGACCCTCTAGGCCAGCGATGACATCCGCATAGCGCCTCACATTATGCATAAAGACTCTTTCCTTACGGGCATTTGATGGGGTAATGATACGATAATTGACATGTGCTGTGGGCAGATACGTACGGCAATTTCACCCATCCCGAGATTGGGTATACTGTGCACTCGATTATTTATTGATGTGCAACAGCCTAATAGGAACCGCCGTGGAAACCATTACTTTAACGCGCCCTGACGATTGGCACCTTCACTTGCGTGATGGCGATGCGCTGAATGCTGTGGTTGGGCACAGTGCCGCGCAAATGGGACGCGCCATCATCATGCCTAACTTAACACCACCGGTGACAACCACGGAACAGGCAATAGCGTATCGACAGCGTATTTTGCAAGCACTGCCAGAAGAAAGTGCTTTTGAGCCGTTGATGACGCTATATCTTACCGATACCACACCACCGGAAGAGATTGAGCGTGCCTTGGCAAGCGGTGTTATTAAAGCCGTTAAGCTTTACCCCGCTGGCGCGACGACCAATTCCGATTCTGGCGTAACAGACCTTCGTCACTGCGATACCACCATCGCGGCGATGGCCGAAGCGGGCATGCCGCTTTTGGTTCATGGCGAAGTGACCGATAGCAATATTGATATTTTCGACCGTGAGGCGGTCTTTATCGAACGTATATTGAAGCCGCTTCTTGAACGTCACCCCACGCTAAAGCTGGTGTGCGAACACATTACTACCGAGCAGGCGGCTGAGTTTGTCACACAAGCATCGGATAATGTCGCCGCGACAATCACAGCACATCACCTTCTTTTTAATCGTAATCAAATGTTGGTCGGTGGCATTCGCCCGCATTACTACTGCTTGCCGATTTTAAAGCGCGAACGTCACCGCCAAGCATTGTTGAGTGCGGCGACTTCGGGTAATGCCAAGTTTTTTCTCGGTACGGATAGCGCCCCCCACGCCCAGAATGCCAAAGAGTCCAGCTGCGGCTGCGCCGGCGCGTATACCGCGCCGGCGGCAATTGAGCTTTATGCGATGGCATTTGAGCAAGCGGGCGCCCTTGAGCGTTTAGAAACCTTTGCCAGCCTTAATGGCCCACGTTTTTATGGGCTGCCTGCCAATGCCGATACCATTACCTTAGAACGTCATGCCTGGCAGCTACCTGAACACTACCCTTATGCGGATGGTCAGCGCATTGTGCCATTGCAAGCAGGTGAGACACTGGCTTGGAAGAAAGTGAACTAACGTATGGCTCGTGGATGGTTACGCGGCGCCTATCTGACGCAACATCTGATCGACCATTTTTGACGAATGCGCGGCGGCGATATCCAAAAACTCTTCAAAAGAGAGGTGGTTGTCACCGCTGCCGGGTATGTCAGAAAGCGCACGGATGACGACGAAAGGGCAGCTAAAAAGGTAGCAGGTTTGCGCGATGGCGGCGGCTTCCATTTCCACGGCTAGCATGGTGGGGAAAAGTGTGCGCGTGCGCTCGACACGTTCTGGGTCTGCCATGAAACTGTCGCCGGTGGCGATCATGCCTTCTTTGACGTTGACTTCATTTAGCGCTTGAATGGCGCGGCGCGCTTCATCGCGCAGCCCAGGGTCTGCCGCGAACGCTGCGGGCATGCCCGGCACTTGTCCCATTTCATAACCAAAAGCCGTCACATCAACGTCGTGATGGCGGACTTCGTCAGAAATAATCACATCGCCAATGGCCAATTCCGTGGCAAAACCGCCTGCTGAGCCGGTGTTGATCACGGCTTCAGGCTCATAGCGCTCGAGCAGAACCGCCGTGCCTACTGCTGCGTTCACCTTGCCGATCCCGGATTGCAGAATAATCACGTCCAACCCGTGGCGCTCGCCGCGATAAAACGTAAAACCGGCATGATCGTGGCGCTCTACGTTAGTCAGCTGCTCGGCCAGAATCGCCACTTCTTGCGCCATGGCGCCGATAATCCCAATTCGCTTCACAAATTCGTCTCCATTGTTTATTGCGATTTAACTTGTACCTAGGTTTTGAAGGTATAAGGGTTATGTTTGTCTCGTGATACCTGAAGGGTCGTGTTGCTCTGCTGCTTCAAGAGTGTTTTCTAGCAGGGTGGCAACGGTCATGGGGCCTACGCCGCCAGGGACGGGGGTGATATAGCCTGCGCGCGCGGCGGCTGTGTCAAAGTCGACATCGCCAATCAGGCGGCCATCATCTTGGCGGTTAATGCCCACGTCTATCACGATCGCGCCAGGCTTGATCCACTCTCCTTTGACGATACCGGGCTTGCCCACCGCAACAACAACCAAATCGGCACGCTGGATGTGATCGGCTAAATCGCGGGTAAAACGATGGCATATCGTGGTCGTGCAGCCGGCGAGCATAAGCTCTAATGCCATAGGACGTCCGACAATGTTGGAGGCGCCGATGACCGTGGCATCAAGGCCGCGTACGGTTAAGTCGCTTTTCTCCAATAGGGTCATAATGCCTTTGGGCGTACACGGACGTAGTGCCGGCGTGCGTTGCGCTAAGCGACCAAGGTTATAAGGATGAAAGCCGTCAACGTCTTTGCTGGGGAGAATACGCTCAAGGATTGGACGCGAATCTAAGTGGTCAGGGAGCGGCAGTTGGACCAAAATGCCATCCACTGCGGGGTCGGCATTGAGCTGATCGATTAACGTTTCAAGCGCTTCTTGCGTCGTGGTCGCAGGCAGTTCATGTTGAAAAGAGTGAATACCGGCTTTTTCACAAGCGCGGTGCTTGTTGTTCACATAGACTTGAGATGCGGGGTCAGCGCCCACCAGCACAACCGCTAAGCCCGGCGCTCGGGCGCCCGTGTTAAGGCGCGCTTTAACATTAGCCGATACGGTGTCGCGTACGTTAGCGGCAATGGCTTTACCATCGATGAGTTTGGCGGTCATTAATACAGTCCCCGTCAGTGAAAAAAAGCCTGCATGAAAAGCATTTAATTGTGTAATTTTCGCATGCCAGCGCGGTAAGGCAAAGCAAGATAATGTATTGGCGCATTAATGGTTGACTTTAAAATTAAAAAACGTAATATATGCCTCGCTTGAGGCGAGCCATACGGTAACGTTTAGGTTGTAAATTCGGGATGTAGCGCAGTCTGGTAGCGCGCCTGCTTTGGGAGCAGGATGTCGGGGGTTCGAATCCCTCCATCCCGACCATAACCTAACGTGGAAGATGGTGTTTTGCTTTTCCAAGTTGTGGTTTAGTGCTTTCAATCTATTTGGATTAAACCCTGGCGAGCGTTTACTAGTTCAGGCATTTTTCTAATGAGATTTCGCGAGTGCGCCCATAGCTCAATCGGATAGAGCAACGGCCTTCTAAGCCGTAGGTTGCAGGTTCGAATCCTGCTGGGCGCGCCAGTCGCACCTGTTAAAATTTGCTTTTATGGTGGATGTAGCTCAGTGGTAGAGCCCCGGATTGTGGCTCCGGTGGTCGTGGGTTCGATCCCCATCATCCACCCCATAAAGCGGTTTACAAGTATGTTATGTAAGCACTGTTTTTAACAAGTGCAAAGGTTATGGTGGATGTAGCTCAGTGGTAGAGCCCCGGATTGTGGCTCCGGTGGTCGTGGGTTCGATCCCCATCATCCACCCCATTCCTTTTTACCTTCCTCTTTTAAGTCTCTTTTTTATATTTCTCTTCATATTAAGTCCATTGCCTTCCTTGGCGGTTTCTGTGTGGCTACGTTTGTGTGGATGTGTTTGTGTGCTTACGCTTTAACGTGGCATCATTTTTATGTCCGTTTTGGCAAGCGTGGTTAGGGGTTGTGGCTTTCCCCATAAGAACCCTTGCGCGTAGTCAATATTGAGCTCAAACAATACATCGAGTGTTGCCTGCGTTTCGACGAATTCGGCAATAGTGGCGATATTGAGTGTTTTGCCCACGGAGTGAATGGCTTCGACCATGGCGCGATCAATCGGGTCCTGGTGAATGTGGCGAATGAAGTGACCATCAATTTTAAGAAAATCCACCGGCAACTGCTTTAAATAGCTAAACGATGATAGCCCTGTACCAAAATCATCAAGAGCAAAGTGGCAGCCTAATGCTTTGAGCTGAACAATGAGCTCGCTAACGCGAGAAAGTTGCGCAATAGCGGCGCTCTCGGTGACTTCAAAACATAACGTGCCTTGCGGCAGATGAGCATTAGTCACTTGTTGAATCAGCTCATTACAAAAAGCCGGGTCGGATAGCGATGCGCCGGAAAGGTTGACGCCCCAGCATGAGAGCGCATTAGGAGCTGCCTGGCGGCAGTGATCGCTTAGCCAGGCAAGCGTATTTTTCACTACCCAACGGTCAATTTTGGGCATCAAGTGATAGCGCTCTGCCGCAGGCAGAAAGCTACCCGGGCTAATAATTTGTCCGTTCTCTTCAAGACGCAATAAAATTTCGTGGTAAGCCGGCGTATTGGCACTGACCGCGACGATAGGTTGTGCAAAGAGACGAAAAGCATCTTCATCTAGCCCGCGTTGTAGGCGCTGTACCCACTGGAGCTCGCCATGACGCTCTACCAGAGTGTTATCACTCCTTTCATAGCAATGGATACGATTACGTCCTGCCTCTTTGGCTGCGTAACAGGCGATATCAGCTGCCTGAAGCGCTTGATTAAGTGTCATGGGCAGGTGCGGGATGATGGCCACAATACCGATGCTGGTGCCAATGCTGAAGGTATGGGATTGCCAGGCAAACCGAAATCTCTCGACCTCTTTACGCAGCGCTTCGGTAACCTGGCAAGCATTGGAAAGTGCGCAGTTAGGTAGCAATAGGGCGAATTCATCACCGCCTAAACGGGCGACGGTATCACTGCCACGCACGTGCGACTTCAACTTTTGTGCGATCTGTCGTAAAAGCTCATCGCCCGCCAGGTGGCCGCAGATATCGTTAACGATCTTAAACTGGTCAAGATCAATATAGCAGAGCACATGGTCGCAATCGCCGTTGCCGTCAAGTAACGCCGCTAATGTGGCTTCAAATGCGCGGCGGTTGATTAATCCCGTCAGCGCATCGTGGCTGGCTTGATAGGTTAGCTGTGCCGATAAATCGCGTGTCAGGCTGACATCTTGAAATACCACGACGACGCCGAGAGTTAGGCCTTCCCGAGAGCGAATCGAGGCAGCGCTATGCTGAATCGGGGTGCGGCTTTCATCACGGTGCAGCAGCAAACAATGGGTATCAGACTGCAGTGGTTGGCCGTTATTGAGCACAAAGCGGGCGGGGTTGGCCAGAGGTGTGCCGCTTTCCTCGTTTATCAGGCAATAAACGTGATGAATGGGTTTTCCTTGAGCTTCTTCAAGCCGCCAACCGGTCAAGCGACGTGCTTCGGCATTGATAAAGGTAACGCAGCCGCTAGCATCGGTGGTAATGACGCCGTCGTTAATAGAGGCAAGTGTCGTGCGTGCGAGATCGCGCTCACGGTTTAATTGTTCCTGAAGTAAGCGCTGTTCCGTGATATCCCTAACCATGCCGGAGTGTTCCGACGCAGACCCGTCGGCACCTTGACTGATTTGAATTTCGAGATAGCGAACTTCCTGCTTGGCGGTACGCAGCTTGAGTTCGCCGCGGCTACCGGGAGCAAGCGTGATGTCGGACAAAAGGTTCGTGACGGGTTTGCCAATAAGTGTTTCTGCTCTTATATCAAACAGTTTTTCGGCGCCTGGATTAAACCCCGTCACCGTGCCATCGGCTTGCCACGTAATCACACCGTCACGCAGGTTTCTCAGCATCACACGGGTATGAGCGACTGCGCTTTCCATGGCGGCGCAGACGCGGTTATAACTCGCCGCAATTTCGCCCAATTCGGTAAAAGGGTCGGCGTCAATACGCTCTTGGGTATCGCCTTGTTGTTCATGGCGGCGCATATGTGCGAGTAATTGCGCTAACTCGTTAGTGGCGCCGTGTTCGGCAAGATTGAGGCCCATTTTTTCCGCCTCCCAACTGACCCGCAGTGGTAAAAAATTGGCGGTGATACTCAAAAGCAGCCAGGCAATACCAAAGCTCCACACACCACAGGCCACCACTCCCAAAAGCTGTATCCCAAATTGCGCGCTACGCGAGAGGCCCGTGTTTAGCGCGGAAAGGTCGGCAAACCACACAAACGCCAAGGTGCCCCAGATGCCGGACACCAAATGCGCGGGGATAGCCCCAACGGCATCATCAATATGCTTTTTAAGCAGCCATTCATTGGCAAAGACCATGAGTAAACCGCTTACTGCGCCGAGAAAAAACGCCGCACCCAGTGAAATGACATGTGCCCCCGCGGTTACCGCCACTAGACCGGCGATTGCGCCATTAAGCGCATACATGACATCAGCATAGCGTCGTACCCGCCAACCGATAAGTAACGCCGATAGAATACCGCCAACGGCACCTAACATGGTGTTGGCCAGAATGCCGGGAATACGAGCATCGATACCCAGCGTGCTGCCGCCGTTAAAGCCAAACCAACCTAAAATCATGAACAAAGCGCCAAGCATGGCAAGGGGAAGGTTGCCGGCCGGGAAATAGGTTGGCGGCTTGCCTTTGTGAAAACGACCTCGACGCGGCCCGATCAATATCACCGCTGCCAGCGCAACCCAGCCACCGACGCTGTGGACTACAGTGGCACCGGCAAAATCAATAAACCCTAAGGCTTCTAACCAGCCGGGCTTCCCGGTTGCGACACTGCCCCATGCCCAATGGCCATAAAAAGGGTAAATCAGTATGGCTACCCAGAATGAGAGCCAAAGATAGCCAATGAACGGTATGCGTTCAGCCACTGCACCCGCCACAATTGTGGCGGCGGTGGCGCAAAACATCGCTTGGAAAATGAACAGGGTCAGTAGCCAGCTGTCGTTAGTCGTCAGTGTCCAGCCAAAATGTGAGGTCCCAAACCAACCTAGGTGGGAGGCGCCGAACATAATTCCAAAACCCGCTAGCCAAAAGACACTGATGGCGACGGCAAAATCGGCAATATTTTTCATCGCCACGTTGATGGCATTTTTGCTGCGCGTGGTGCCTGCTTCAATACATAAGAAGCCGGCTTGCATGACAAAAACCAAGGCGGCGGCCCATAAAACCCAAAGAGAATCAATAAGTGTGGTGTCCATGAGCAGTCGTTCTGGCATGGTAGCTTCTCCATAAGCGTGCATGAACTGCACCAATTAAGTGCCAAAAGTGCTGCTTCCTCGACGTTATTAACGCCAGCGCTCCACTGAGGTTGAAGCAAGAAGCAGTGGTTCATACTAGCTTTGCAAAAGTCATGCCGCTAATAGTAAACATGGCTAATTTTGTTGTCTTTAAAGTAATATTTTTCTTTTTTAAGATTTAATATGGTTTTTTCGTCTATTTAAATACGTTAAAAATGGTGCTAATTTCTATAGTTAAACAAAAAGTTTAGTGTATAAAAAATACACTAAGATTACGTTGACCACGTTAGACGAACAGGAATCACACTATGACGCGTCGTAGTATCGTTTTAGGGGCAGGTATGGTGGGTGTCAGTATCGCCTGGCATTTGGTTAGGCGTGGTCATGACGTCACGTTGGTCGACCGCCGCGAGCCGGGGAGAGAAACTTCATTTGGCAATGCCGGTATCATTCAGCGAGAAGCCGTGCGTCCGTATGCATTTCCGCGTGATATGAAAACATTATTAGGCGTGTTGCCTAATCGTCGTGTGGATATCCGCTATCGTCCAGGGGGCATGATCCACGCGGCGTCTCCACTATTACAGTACTGGCAGAACTCAGCTCCTCGCGCTTATCAGCGCATCGTACCGGAGTATGCTTCGCTGATTCAGCTTTGCTTAGATACCCATGCCCCCATGATTGAAGCGGCGAGGGCGGAAAAATTAATTAAGAAGCAGGGGTTTTTGGAATTATTCCGCTCTCAATCGAGTTTGGACAAACGCCTGAAAGAGGCTGCCGAAAACAAAAAACGTTTTGGTGTGGCGTTTCAGCATCTTGATCGTACCTCGCTCGCTGTGAAAGAGCCGGACATCAGTGATGAGATCGTCGGGGCGATTCATTGGCTCGACCCTTGGACGGTAGCGGATCCTGGCGCTTTGGTGGCCGCCTATGCAGATGCATTCAAAGCAAGCGGCGGGCGTGTTATACAAAGTGAGGTACAGGGTTTATCTCAGGACGGTGAGGCAACATGGACAGTAAAGACGGCAAACGAGACGCTTAAAGCGGATGATGTCGTTGTTGCACTAGGGCCATGGTCCGCGCGCTGGCTTAAACCACTGGGCTATCACTTTCCTACCTTTGTTAAGCGTGGCTACCACATGCATTACAAAAGCCAAGAAAAAGCTAACCTCAATCATTGGGTAATGGATGCTGATGTAGGTTACTTGCTGGCGCCCATGCGAGCCGGGATTCGCCTGACCACCGGGGCGGAATTAGACGATCTAGAGGCGCCAGCACATCTATCGCAACTTGCTTCGGCGGAGAAAGCCGCGCGAAAGTTGTTTCCGCTTGGTGAGCGTTGTGATGATGCGCCCTGGAAAGGAGCGCGTCCTTGTTTGCCCGATATGAAACCGGTGATAAGCCCAGCGACAAAGCACAAAGGTTTATGGCTAGCGTTTGGGCATGGGCACCAAGGGTTTACCTTGGGGCCCGCGACGGGTCAGTTGCTGGCGGATATGATCGAAGGTCAACCCACTGCCATTAATATGGAACCTTTTAGCGCCAATCGTTTCTAGAAATACCAGCATTGGCAGCTGCGGCTTTTGCGCATGCGTTCAAGCCCTGCTAATGTAAGTAGTACATTTATGGTACAGAAAAGGAGGCAGCAATGGATGCTTCTGTCAGCAATGCAGTAAGTACGTCCTTGTATATGAACCAGGCGCAGAGTGCCCAGCAAGCACAAATGCAGGTTTTTAAGGAAGCGTTGGATAATCAAGAACAGCAGGTATCGGCGCTAATGGAGTCAGCGACGGCTGGTTCTGGATCTGATCAGGGCTCCAGCCTCGCTTCTGAAGGTAATCTGGGCACTCAGGTTAATACTTACGCCTAGGTCGATGACGCCTTAATGTAAGCACGTAAAGCGCCAGCTGATATAGCTGGCGCTTTACGTTAGAATGGGCGGTAGAAAAATCTTTTATTAACCCTATTTACTACCCCTCAGAGAGTCTAATGTCCGACGCTAAAGTCGCCCAAGAAGCCGGGCTCAGAAGAACCTTCGCGATCATCTCGCACCCCGACGCGGGTAAAACCACCATCACTGAGAAAATGCTGCTTTTTGGCAATGCTATCCAGATGGCAGGCTCGGTGAAAAGCAAGCGTAATGATCGCCATGCGACCTCCGACTGGATGAAAATGGAGCAGGAGCGGGGGATCTCGGTGACGACCTCCGTGATGCAGTTTCCTTATGGTGGGCGCATTGTTAACTTGCTTGATACGCCGGGGCACGAAGACTTTTCTGAGGATACGTATCGCACCCTCACGGCGGTAGATTCGGCGCTGATGGTCATCGACGGCGCCAAGGGTGTTGAGGATCGGACCATCAAGTTGATGGAAGTGTGTCGCCTGCGCACAACGCCCATTTTGACCTTTATCAATAAAATGGATCGTGACATTCGCGATCCGATCGAGGTCATGGACGAGGTTGAAACGGTTCTCAATATTCAGTGTGCGCCGATGACGTGGCCGATTGGTATGGGGCGCCATTTTAGGGGCGTTTACCATCTTTATAACGACACCGTCCATCTCTATACCCAGGGGCAAGGTAGCCGTATCCCCGATGATAAGCGCATCGAAGGGTTAGATAATCCTGATGTTGATGAGGTTCTTGGCGAAGAACAGGCCGAAGAGCTGCGCATGGAGGTAGAGTTAGTACGCGGCGCCTCGCATGAATTTGATTTAGAAGCGTACCGTCAGGGTGAGTTAACCCCCGTTTACTTTGGTACCGCGATGGGTAATTTTGGCGTGCGCGAAATGCTTGATGGCTTTGTTGAGTATGCCCCGGCGCCGCAGCCGCGGGAGACCGACACCCGCGAAGTACCAGCGGACGATGAGCGTTTTACCGGCTTCGTTTTCAAGATTCAGGCCAATATGGACCCCAATCACCGCGACCGCATTGCCTTCTTGCGCGTTTGTTCGGGCAAGTACGATAAGAACATGAAGATGCGCCATGTACGGATTGGTAAAGATGTCAAAATTGCCGACGCGCTGACTTTTATGGCGTCGGATCGCTCACAGGTGGAAGAGGCTTGGCCTGGCGATATTATCGGCTTGCACAACCACGGCACGATCCAGATTGGTGACACCTTTACCCAAGGTGAAGACATGCGCTTTACCGGTATTCCGCACTTTGCACCGGAGTTGTTTAAGCGCGTGCGGTTGAAAGACCCATTAAAGATGAAAGCACTGCAAAAAGGGTTGCAGCAGCTTTCAGAAGAGGGTGCGACTCAGGTGTTCATGCCGCTGGATAATAACGATCTGATTCTCGGCGCCGTGGGCACCTTGCAATTTGATGTGGTCGCTCACCGGCTGAAAGAAGAGTACAAAGTGGACTGCGTTTATGAAGCGGTGAACGTTAATACGGCCCGCTGGGTTTATTGCGAAGATGCCAAAATGCTGGAAGAGTTTAAACGCAAAGCGAGCACCAACTTGGCAATTGATGGCGGCGGTTATTTAACCTACATCGCCCCTACGCGGGTGAATCTTCAAATGACGCAAGAGCGCTGGCCGGAGATTCGCTTCCAGCCCACGCGCGAGCACTAGGCTTTTTCTATGTTGGTCGATGCTCACTGCCATCTGGATTTTGCCGATTTTGATAGTGATCGCGAAGCCGTTTTCGCGCGGGCAAAGTGCAAGGGCGTTCAGCATTTTGTCGTGCCGGGTACAAGGCGTTCACGGTGGGAAAATGTGCTAGCGCTAGGGCAGCGTGACGAGGTGAGTATTGCCCTGGGACTACATCCCTATTTTATCCAAGCGCATCAGGAGGAAGACATTGATGCGCTTGATAAAATACTGGATAAGAACACCCAGGTTATCGCGATAGGAGAGTGCGGTATTGATGCACGCTTTAACGATACTTGGGAGGATCAGTGGCACTTTTTTAACGCTCAGCTGCGCTTAGCCAAGGCACGGCAGTTGCCGGTCATTATTCATTGCGTACAGGCTAACGACCAGGTAGCCAAGCGCTTGCGCCAGCTCAAGCTGCCCGCCGGTGGTTTGATTCACGCCTTTTCAGGCTCGCCCGAGCAAGCACAGGCGTTTTTGGATTTGGGCTTCGTGTTAGGACTTGGGGGAGCGGCGACATACCCACGAGCGAAACGGTTACAGCGTGCCATCAAGTCATTGCCAGAGGATGCGTTTGTGCTGGAAACCGATAGCCCCGATATGCCGCTTTGCGGGCATCAGGGGGAGCGTAATGAGCCTGCTTACGTGGCCAAGGTATGCCACCGCGTGGCGGCGCTGCGCGAACAACCTGAAAGCGCCATTGCCAACGCGAGTACGCTAACGGCAGCGCGGCTTTTCAAGCTGCCGATTGATCAAGCGAAGTAACGGTTACGCAGTGGGGATCGTTTGAGCTAACTGTTCAGGGTCCAAGCGTTCAATGCGGTAGGGAAGCTCACGTAGCGTTAGTGGTTGGTCCTCAAGTGTTAGCTTGCCTTCTTCAAGTGTCTTGGTGTTGATGACAGCAAGCAGCTCAACTTGGCCATTGTCATTAACGGCACTGGTAACGACTTCGCCTACCGTTTTTTCCCCAACATTGGTGATACTAGCGCCGTGCTCTAATGGTTGATTCCCTTCGATAACACCTCGTGCCAGCCGTTTTTTGACCTGTCCACGAAAGTGCGCCCGCGCCACGACTTCTTGGCCCGTGTAGCAGCCTTTTTTGAAGCTGATACCGCCCAGTGCCTCCCAATTAAGCATTTGCGGTAGATACTGATCTTGCTGATCAGCCTCTAACCACGCCAAGCCTCGGCGGACATCGGAAAGCTGCCAACGGCGCGGCTCAGCGTCTGCTTGAAAGTTTTCGGCGGCTGAATCGGTTAGGGCAAACAGCCAGCGGACGGACGTTTCGTTTTCCACATCCTCCGGATAACAAAGAGCGCTATTGCCCTGAGCATCGCTTTGCTGTTGCCACGTGACGGTTGGCAACGGAAGATTGAGCGCGTCGGCAATAACAGAGGCGTCGTCAGTTGCGGCACCGAAGAGCACTACATCTTCGGGCGCGCTGAGCTCAGCGCGATAAAAGGCGGCAAACTTTTTTAAGTGCGCGATAAGTGGCTCGACTAGCGAGCTAGATAGCACCAAGCGGAAGTGATTATCACTTAAGCGCAGCAGTTGCGTATTGGCGAGCATACGCCCTTTAGGAGTGCAAAAGCAGGTCAGTGGGGCAAAGTGACCGTTGGCTAGAGCGGCGTGAGCACTGGTTTGGCCTTGGAGGAACTTTTCAGCGTCTTCACCTTTCACATCCACACTGGCTAAATGTGTTATCTGTGCCGTTGAAGCTAACACCATCGGGGTGACCATGTTATACAAACTCCTCGCCGTATCGGTGGGCGTGTCGTTGAGAATAGGTATTAAGACTAACATGTTGGGTCGAGGAGCTTAATTGCAAGCAACCTTTAGCATGCTAGACTCGCTACCCGTAGCGAATTTGCACAAGGCTAAAGGCACGAGGAGAGGCGCATGGCGCAACAGCAGTCATTACGTTTTAAAGGCGTCGAAACTGCCGAACAGGTGAACCAAATCACCACGGCGTTAATGATGGTCGATGGGGTAGAGAGTGCTGAAGTTGGCCGCCATGGTGCTGAAGTCGAAGGACGGGCTAAACGCGAGGCGTTAATAAAAGCCGTCAACACATTAAAATTAAAGGTTAAAGTGTCGTAATGGAAAAGATGATCACTGTTATCAGCGAACGCAACCGCATTTTTCGCCATCGTATCGAAGTCTCAGGCTTTGAAGACCTCTACGCCGATGTCCCTAAAGCCTATGGGGGCGAAGAGAGTGCGCCCGACCCGCATGACTACTTCGATTTGGCGCTTGGTGCGTGCAAGGCAATTACGTCGAAAATGTATGCCCAGCGGAAACAATGGCCGTTAGAGGGCATCACCACCACGGTAAAACGCGACGATAGTCAGGAGCGAAAAGGCCTTTATAAGCTTGAAGTGACCCTCGAATTTCACGGTATCGACGACCCAGAGCAACGCGCACGGCTCGAAGAGATTAGCCATCGCTGCCCTATTCATCGCTTGATGACTGAGGCGACGGTGGAAGTGACGACACGCTCAGTTGGGGGGGAATGATTTCAAGCATCATATCTTTACCGTTTATTTCTTTATCGGCTGATTCTTTATCGACTAATTTTCATAGACGAAGGAGCCTTGATGAGCAAGCCGTTTCGCTTACAGTCAAAGTTTGCGCCAGCGGGTGACCAGCCAACCGCGATTACTAAGCTGGTAAAGGGATTGGAAGCGGGACTTGCGCATCAAACACTCTTAGGTGTTACCGGCTCAGGTAAAACTTTCACCATGGCCAACGTGGTGGAAACGCTGCAACGCCCGACCATCGTAATGGCGCCTAACAAAACCTTGGCGGCGCAGCTTTACGGTGAGTTTAAGGCGTTTTTCCCCGATAACGCGGTAGAGTATTTCGTCTCTTATTACGACTACTACCAGCCTGAAGCGTATGTTCCCTCATCGGATACGTTTATCGAAAAAGATGCCTCAATTAACGATCACATTGAGCAAATGCGTTTATCTGCCACCAAGGCGTTGTTGGAGCGTCGTGACGCGTTAATTGTGGTATCGGTCTCAGCGATTTATGGCCTGGGTGATCCGGATCAATACCTGAAAATGCGCCTACATTTTACTCGTGGTGAACTGATTGATCAGCGTGCTTTTTTGCGGCGTTTAGCGGAGCTTCAATACACCCGTAATGATATGGATTTTAGACGTGGCACCTACCGAGTGCGTGGCGACGTCATTGATATTTTTCCGGCCGACGCGGAAGACGAAGCGGTACGAGTTGAGCTATTCGACGATGAAATTGATTCCATTCGCCTCTTTGATCCACTTACCGGCGATGTCAAAGGCCAAGTGCCGCGTATGACGATTTATCCCAAATCACACTACGTCACTCCCCGGGAAACCATTTTAGCGGCGATTGACGATATCAAAGAGGAGCTCAAAAAGCGGCTTGAGTGGTTGCGTCAACATGAACGATTAGTGGAAGCGCAGCGTTTAGAGCAACGTACGCTATATGACATTGAGATGATGTTGGAACTGGGTTACTGCAACGGCATCGAGAACTACTCGCGCTATCTTTCGGGGCGCAACCCCGGTGAGGCGCCACCGACGTTTTTCGATTACTTACCGGATGATGCGCTGTTGTTTATTGATGAATCCCACGTCAGCGTGCCCCAAGTCGGAGGGATGTATAAAGGTGACCGTTCACGCAAAGAAACGTTAGTGGAGTACGGCTTCCGACTCCCTTCCGCACTAGATAACCGCCCGATGAAGTTTGAAGAGTGGGAAGCCATTAGCCCCCAAACGATTTTCGTCTCGGCTACCCCAGGGCCTTATGAAGCGGAACACGCGGGGCAAGTGGTTGAACAGGTAGTGCGCCCAACAGGGCTTCTTGATCCGGAAATTGAAGTACGCCCGGCGAGTACGCAAGTGGATGATTTGTTATCTGAGATTCGCCTGCGTACTGAGGTTGGCGAGCGGGTTTTGGTCACGGTGCTGACCAAGCGCATGGCCGAAGATTTAACCGAATACTTTGACGAGCATGATATCCGCGTGCGTTATCTGCACTCGGATATTGATACTGTCGAGCGGGTGGAGATTATCCGTGACCTGCGCTTGGGTAAGTTTGATGTACTGGTTGGCATCAACTTACTGCGCGAGGGGCTCGATATTCCTGAAGTGTCGCTAGTGGCGATTCTCGATGCGGATAAAGAAGGCTTTTTGCGCGCTGAACGCTCGCTGATTCAAACCATTGGCCGCGCGGCGCGTAATGCCAACGGCAAGGCGATACTTTACGGCGACCGCGTGACCGATTCCATGCGTAAAGCCATCGACGAGACCGAACGCCGCCGTGCCAAACAAACGGAGCACAACGAGAAGCACGGTATTACACCGACCACGGTGACCCGCTCAGTGGCGGACATCATGGAAGCTGGGCAAGCGCCAGGCGCGAAGAAGACGAACCGTCGCCGGGGCAGCGAACGCAAAGTCGCCGAGTCGGACGCGGTTTACGAACCAAACAGTATGCATCCGGATGACGTGGCTGCAGCGATCAACAAACTAGAAGATGCCATGTTTGAAGCCGCGCAGAACTTGGAGTTTGAGGAAGCGGCGCGGCTGCGCGATAAAATTCACTCGCTTAAAGAAAAGCAGCTGGCGCTAGGGTAGCCGATGCCGGAAGGTCCTGAAATTCGTCGTGCGGCGGATCGTATCGAGAAGCAGCTTCTTGGTGGCCCGATTGAAGACGCTTGGTTTGCCTTCGATGAACTTAAGCCCCACGCCGCCTCACTCATTGGTGTGTCAGTGCGTTGTGTGGATACGCGAGGTAAAGCGATGTTAATTCGCTTTTCCGATCAGCGCGTTCTTTATTCCCACAATCAACTGTATGGCGTGTGGAAATATCACCGGGCGACAACAGAACCTGCTACTCACCGCTCGCTGCGTGCAAGATTGGTCGTGCAAGGTAGGGCAGCGAGTTTGTATAGCGCCTCGGATGTCAGTATGTGGGACGCAGATTCACTGCATCAGCACCCTTTTATAGCCCGATTAGGGCCAGACGTGTTGAGTCAGCCAGTTAGCATCGACACCGTCGCCGAGCGGTTGACACTGCCTGCGTTTCATCGCCGGGGTCTAGGCGGGCTTTTGCTTGATCAGGGGTTCGTTGCGGGATTAGGTAACTATCTACGCAGTGAAATCCTCTTTTTTGCGGCGCTACACCCAAAGTGTCGGCCTTATGATTTGGGGAATGCACAAATCCAACGATTGGTACAACATATCGTAGACGTTACGTGGCAGGCGTATCGTCAAGCCGGTGTGACCAATACAGAAGATTGGATAAAAAAAGCCAAAGAGCTAGGCGAAACGCGCCGGCAATGGCGGTTTGCCGTATTCGCGCGTGAGGGCTTGCCATGCCATCGTTGTGCCACACCGATTGAGCGAATAAAAGTGGGATCAAGACGACTGTATCTTTGCCCCCGTTGCCAGCGTAACGCTTAAATTTATACCGTTATCTTTTTGTTTTTAACAAAACCACAATTTAACTAAAAACGTCGCAGTGCCGATACGTGGCACAGTGCGCTATAATTGCCGCCGGCTAGGTGATGCTTGAGTCTGAGCATCGCGACCAAACGATAAAACTAGGAGCAGCTTCTCCATGACCGTGATTCGCCAGGATGACGTGACACAAAGCGTTGCCGATGCGCTGCAGTATATTTCTTACTATCACCCCAAAGATTTTATCGATGCCATGGCGGCAGCGTATGAGCGCGAAGAAAACCCGGCGGCGAAAGACGCTATTGCCCAGATTCTAATTAACTCGCGAATGTGCGCCACTGGCCATCGCCCGATCTGCCAAGATACCGGTATTGTCACCGTATTCGTTCACGTGGGGATGAACGTGCAGTGGGACGCCGATATGAGCCTTGATGACATGATTAACGAAGGGGTTCGTCGCGCTTATCAACTGCCAGATAATATCCTGCGCGCCTCGGTGTTAGCCGACCCAGACGGAAAGCGGCAAAATACCAAGGACAACACGCCAGCGATTATTCATCACAAAATAGTCCCGGGCGATAACGTTGAGATTTACGTTGCAGCGAAAGGAGGGGGTAGTGAAGCGAAGTCTAAGTTTGCCATGCTCAACCCCTCCGATAGTGTGGTCGACTGGGTGATGGAGCAGCTACCTAAGATGGGGGCGGGCTGGTGTCCTCCCGGGATGCTGGGCATTGGTATCGGCGGCACGGCAGAAAAAGCGATGGAAATCGCCAAAGAAGCGCTGTTGGACCCGATTGATATTCAGGACCTGCAAGCTCGCGGCCCGCAAAATCGCGCCGAGGAACTGCGACTGGAGATTTTTGACAAGGTCAACAAGTCAGGCATTGGTGCCCAAGGCCTTGGTGGCTTGACCACGGTGTTGGATATTAAAGTCAAGGATTTCCCCACTCACGCGGCCAATAAGCCCGTGGCGATTATTCCGAACTGTGCTGCGACGCGTCATGCGCATTTCACGCTTGATGGGTCCGGGCCGGCGGCACTTAAGCCACCTAAGCTTGAGGATTGGCCGGAAATCACCCGCGAAATGGGCGATAATGTCAAGCGTGTGAACCTAGACACCGTGACTCCCGAAGAGGTGAAAACCTGGCAGCCAGGTGACACATTGCTGCTTAACGGTAAGTTATTAACCGGCCGCGATGCTGCCCATAAACGTATGGTCGATATGATTGCCAAAGGCGAGCCGTTACCGGTGGATCTGAAAGGCCGTTTTATTTACTACGTGGGCCCGGTAGATCCTATCGGGGATGAAGTCGTTGGTCCGGCAGGCCCAACAACGGCCACGCGTATGGATAAATTTACCCGCACGATGCTAGAAGAGACCGGGCTTTTAGGTATGGTGGGTAAGGCAGAGCGTGGGCAAGCGGCGATTGACGCAATTCGTGATAACGAAGCGGTGTATTTGATGGCCGTCGGCGGTTCCGCCTATCTGGTCGCCCAAGCCATTAAAAAGTCGCGCGTGGCCGGTTTTGAAGACCTCGGTATGGAGGCAATCTACGAATTTGAAGTCGAAGATATGCCGGTTACCGTTGCCGTGGACACTCAAGGTACTTCTGTGCATCAAACAGGTCCAGCCAAGTGGAAAGAGATCATCGCTGAGAAAGCCTGATCGTCCACTCGCTTTTACTGTCTCACTTTTCTAGCCCCGCCTCGCGGGGCTTTTGTTTATTATTTTTAAACGTGTTGACCCGTTATATCAGTCGTTTCGCATTAACGTAATTAACAAACTGGTATAATACGGTACTAAATTTGCCACACAACGTTGTTTGGTAACTGTTTGCTGGAGTTTTTATGGCGTCCTGGCTATGGGGGACTGGTATTGCGTTGATACACATGCTTGGCATGATATCAGCAGTGATGGCGCTAATGTCGAGTCGCACATCGCAAGGCGCGGTGGCCTGGATAATTTCACTACTGACCTTTCCTTACGTGGCATTACCCGCTTATTGGTTTTTTGGTCGGCCACGGTTTTATGGCTACGTTTCCGCTAGAGGCGAACGTGATAGCGTATTGCGCCGTGTTTTGGCGCGCTATCGCGCTAATATGATGCCTTTTTGTGTTATTTCTACGAATGCCGATACACGCGCGGTAGAACAACTCGCGATGATGCCGTTAACTCAAGGTAATCAGGCAGAGCTTTTAATCGATGGTAAAAAAACGTTTGAAAGTTTGTTCTCAGGTATTGATCGTGCTGAATTTTATATATTGCTTCAGTTTTTTATCGTCCGAAATGATGCGCTCGGGCGAAAGCTGCAGCAGCGCTTGCAGAAAGCGGCTAGCCGGGGAGTAAGGGTTTATTTTCTCTATGACGAAGTAGGCAGCCGTAAGCTTAATGAAGGTTTTTTGCGTGATCTGCAATCAGCAGGCGTCGAAGTCAGCGCCTTTCGTTCGTCGCGCGGGTTTAAGCACCGTTTCCAGCTGAACTTCCGTAATCATCGTAAAGTCGCCGTGATGGATGGGAAAGAGGGCTGGGTAGGCGGTTTTAATGTGGGAGTTGAATATTTAGGAGGCCATCCTCGTCACGGCGCTTGGCGTGATACCCACCTTAAGTTGGTAGGGCCGAGTGTGATGGGGTTGCAAGAAGCATTTTGGGAAGATTGGCACTGGGCAACAGGGAACGTTATTAACCTTGACTGGCAACCTAGTCCCCTGACGGTGCCAAACCACCACGTTGTCATTGTGCCTTCAGGGCCTGCAGATCGCTTAGATACGGCGAGCCTTTTGGTACAGAATATGATTCATAGCGCGCAAGAACGATTATGGGTGACAAGCCCCTATTTTGTTCCTGACCAAGGAGTGCAAGATGCACTAAGGTTAGCGGCGATGCGTGGAGTTGATGTTCGGGTGATGATTCCCGAACGACCAGACCATTTATTGGTTTTTTTATCGGCATTTTCTTTTTTACCGGATATGCTTCAAGCAGGCGTAAAAATATACCGTTATCTTCCTGGATTTTTACACCAAAAAATTATACTAATCGACAATGATGCAGCCTCAGTCGGAACCGTAAATTTGGATAATCGATCTTTCCGTTTAAACTTCGAGATTACCGCTTTTATCCCAAGCCCTGACTTTGCCGCTGAAGTCAGGTTAATGCTAGAAAAAGACTTCTCGCAGTGTCGGCGTATTTCATTAGATGAAATACAACAGCGGTCTGTATGGCAAAAAGTTATTTCACGGGCCGCTTACTTAACATCTCCCGTACAGTAATCATGCCGCGTAAACGTCGAACTCGATTAATAGGAGCCTAGGGTGAATTTAGAAACCAAATGGTTAGAAGATTTTGTCGCCCTAGCCAGTACACGCAGCTTTTCTGCTTCGGCGCGTCAGCGTCATGTGACGCAACCTGCTTTTAGCCGCCGTATCCGCGCGCTTGAACAGGCGATAGGTGTTACGTTGGTTGACCGTTCTACTACCCCCGTTGGGCTAACATCAGAAGGGCAGCTTTTCCTCGTCACTGCGCGTAACCTCGTTGAACAACTCAATGAATCTCTGAGTCATCTACGCGGTCTTTCAATCGCTAATGAAGCCTTAGATATTGTGGCTGCCCACTCCCTAGCACTGAGTTTTTTTCCGCCGTGGATTTCTCGTCTACAAAAAGGGCTAGGGGAGTTGCCCACTCGTTTAGTTGCAATGAACGTTGGCGAAGCTATTCATGTGTTGCGTGAAGGAAATTGCGACTTGATGTTGGCGTATTACGATCCGTTTGCCACGATGCAGCTAGATGCAGAAGTTTTTCCTTCTTTTTCCATCGGCAAAGTTAAGATGCTGCCAGTGACAATACCCGATGACCAAGGCAAACCGCGTCATTCGCTACAAAGTGGCAGTGCCATTCCTTATTTAGCTTACACGCAAGGCGCTTTTTTAGGTCGTAGCGTGCGCATGCTGTTAAAAAACGACCCGTTACGTATGCGACTACGGACTGTTTACGAAACGGCCATGGCGGAGGGCCTTAAAGGCATGGTATTGCAAGGAGTGGGAGTTGCTTGGATTCCGGATTTTTGCATCCGTAATGAGATTAAAAGCGGGCAGCTTGTGCGTGCTGGTGATGAGAGTTGGGATATTCCGCTAGAAATTCGATTATACCGCTGTTCTTTGGTTCATAAGCCGGGAGTTGAGCGCTTATGGCGACAAATGATGAAACTGCCAAGAGATTTTCTCCAAGCCTGATGCCTTGTGTCAGAGGTAAGCACGCTAGCCTGCGCCACTAATATCCGCTGGTAACCCTAAGAAATTTTGAATAATAAAAAAATGGTCCTCAAAAAGACTATCAGGCTCAAGATCAGCCAACGCGACCCAGCGGGCGTGGTCACCGCCTTTCACCGGTTTTAGTCTTGGCAGTTGCTGATCGGGGCGAAGGGCAAAATAAAACGCCTCAGCCAGTGTGCGTCCTCGCCAACTACGATGTGGCTCATCAAAAAGACGTTGGCCGCGTAGCGAGCCTTTTAAAACCGGTTCCGGCACTTTTAATCGAATACGCTCGCGTAGTTCACGCAAGCAGGCATCTAATAGCCGCTCATGCGGATTAATAAAGCCACCGGGTAAGGCATAGAGACCTTTACCAGGTGCGGCTGTACGGCGCACTAGTAATACGTGCCCAGATTGCACAACGACCGCATTAACGGTCACGAAGACCGGTGGGTAGGGCGCTTGTGCCCACGCTTTACGGTATTGGTCTAGTAGTCGCTGCTCTTCGAGTAATTGCTCGTAGGCATCGCCTTGGCAAAAATCGCTTACGCGTTCCACCACTCCAGGGGGCAAATCGTGGTAGGCGCCGGTGCTTAAGTAGTCATTGGTGGAACCTGGCGAACGAAAGAGACGCTCTCGTATTTGGCTGGCGGAGATTCCCTCAATCAGCGGTACACTCACCGACTCCCACTGCGGGAAAAGCGATAAATAATAGCTCGACTGTCCACGGCTAGCACCGATTAAGCCGATACGCGGCAGCTTCGCATTTTCGGGCGCGGTTAAGTCTCGGACACGCCGCTGAACATCACGCACCCAGACATCATCATTGTATAACGCATCTAATAAGGGTGTGATTTCCAGCCGCTGGTTCTCTTTTTCATCAAAGCCCGAGCGAAGCATTACGAGGCGTTCATTAAATTGCCAAGGATTGCGCAGCGAGCGAGCCTGCCAGGCAGAACCGACAAGCACGATGACTTGCCGAGCTTGCTTCAGCGCTTCTCGGATGACGGCTAAATGACCAAGATGTGGCGGCTGAAAGCGGCCAATAAATACCAAACAATCGAAATCATACGATTGAGCGTTACGCGCCTGAATGGGTGGATGTCCTGAAGGCATGTAAGGCTCCTATGAGATAGACGCGAACGAAGAGAAGCAAAGCGTTAGCTATTATGGCAGTTAAGGCGAGTGACGCAATCGGTCATTAACCTGTCATCATACTTAAGGTCCGGTATGCTACGGCTTATTCACCAAAAGACAGGGACGCAACTTATGATTAAACGTACCGCGATGTTTTGGAGTCAGGTCATCAAGGATTCCATAACGCTTTGGCTGGAACGTAATGCCTTTAGCTATGCAGGCTCGCTGGCGTTTTATACCTTATTCTCACTAGCGCCAACGATTATCATTGCGGTGACTGTTATTGGGGTGGTGATGGGAGAGGAAGCGGCACGTGGCCAGATTGTTAGTCAATTGCAGGACACCTTAGGTATGGACGCGGCTGTTGCCATAGAGCAAGCAGTGGCTCAATCACGTATTGAAGAGGCGGGTTTTTTACCCACTATCTTGGGTGTTGGTGCACTGATTGTGGGGGCTACCACCGTTTTTGCCCAGATGCAGTTTTCACTGAATACGATTTTTGGGGTTACGGCACGTCCAACAGCCAACAGTGCTTTCATTTTTATTAAAAATCGTTTGCTTTCGCTAACCGTTGTGCTGGCGATTGGGTTTATTCTTCTCGTCTCGCTGGTTGTCGGCGTCATGATTCGCAGCATGTTGCAAGCCACAGACGAACTGTTGCCGTATACCGGCATGTTGGCTGCCAGTGTGGAATCGTTAATTTCGTTAGGCGTCGTGGTAATGTTATTTGCTACGATTTTCAAAGTTTTACCCGATGTCGTACTGCGCTGGCAAGATGTCCTCATTGGCGCGGTGGTAACCGCGATACTCTTTACTTTAGGACGTAGTGTTATCGCCATCTATCTAGCATACACGGCGACGGCATCAACGTATGGCGCTGCAGGTTCTGTCGTGATGATTTTGCTCTGGGTGTATTATTCGTCTCTCATTTTATTGTTTGGCGCTGCCTTTACGCGCTCACTGTTATTACGCCGTGGGCGAGATTTGGTACCGCGTAACAGCGCTGTTATTGTGAGGCGAGAAATAGTTGATGATAAATAAAGCTAACGAGACGTGCGCATACCACTCAAGGAGACCGACATGTCGATTTGCTGTACAAAAGCCTTGATAACGGGGAATGTTCAAGGTGTTTGGTATCGCCGCTCAACCCAAGAACAGGCCCTTAAATTAGGCGTCACCGGGTACGCTAAAAATCTACCCGATGGTCGCGTTGAAGTGCTGATGTGTGGAACAAAAGATGCTGCCAAACACCTCTCCGAATGGTTATGGAAGGGGCCAGAAAAGGCGCATGTGACCCACGTCGAGCTTGAAGTATTGGAGCAGGCTCATACGCCGGATACCTTCTCAACCGTCTAGCACATCAGGCTGACTGCCATGCGTATATGTTATCCGCCGTCAGTTTGACGATATTCTGTCGCGCTTCTGGGGTGATCCAAGCATTGTGAGGCGTGACGATCAGGTTTAGCGCTTCGCCTTGATGGAGAGCATCTAGCAGCGCATGGCCATCACGAGGCGGCTCGTTGGGTAAGACATCAACGCCTAAGCCACCTAATTTACCGTTTTTGAGGGCGTTAAGGGCGGCTTCTTCATCAATAATGCCACCGCGAGCGCAGTTGACTAAAAGCAGCGACGGTTTCACTTTACCTAAGCGCTCTTGATTAATCAGATGATGGGTCGTCTCGTTGAGTGGGCAATGAAGGCTGACAATATCGGCGCCAGGCAGCAGTTCATCCAACGTAGGGCGCTTATCATTTGCTTCATTACCCGGCCGTGCCGCAAAAATCACGTTCATTCCAAAGGCTTCTGCCAGGCGAGCCACCTCGCTGCCAAGCTCTCCTTGCCCAACCATCACCAGATTCTTCCCCGCGAGTTGTAAAGTTGGATGCTGCTGTAAGCAGAAGAATTCGCTCTGTTGCCATTGGCCGGCGGCGATCGCACGCTGATAAAGAGGTAAACGATTGGCAAGCGCTAGTATCAGCATTAGTGTGTGTTGCGATACGCTGGCCGTACCATAAGCAGAAACGTTTTTTACGGTGACGCCCTGCGCCTTGGCCGCTTCTAAATCAATGTTGTTGAGCCCTGTTGCTAGCACGCAGATTAAACGCAGTGTGGGCAGGGCGGACAGCGTCTCCGCATCCAGTACCACTTTGTTGACAATCGCAATCTCAGCGTTTGCCAAGCGCGCTCGGGCCTCGGTGGTGGTGCTTTGCCCGTATACGGCCAAGTGGCTGACCCTTTCACGAATGGCGGTGAGATCAATATCAGGCCCTAGGCTTTCTGCATCTAGCATCACGGCGTTTGGCATTATCTTATCTCCTGCGGTGTTATCAAATAACGTATTATCAACTGACAGCATTTATGTGGTAGCGACTTGCTCGCTAGGGGCTACAAAAGGGTATAATACGCTCGCTTTAGCAACCGCCGTCTTGGAATTTCCCCGATTTGGCCGCATATAGCAGCCCGACAGCAAATGTGCATGCCATCATCCTGTCTGGGCCACGCTTT
This sequence comes from Vreelandella vilamensis, assembly GCF_031451755.1. Classification (NCBI taxonomy): domain Bacteria; kingdom Pseudomonadati; phylum Pseudomonadota; class Gammaproteobacteria; order Oceanospirillales; family Halomonadaceae; genus Vreelandella; species Vreelandella vilamensis. Next base: position 51,747 of record NZ_JARWAN010000005.1, read on the forward strand.
TCAGGAGTCAATAACATGCCCATCTACGAATATGAGTGCAAGGCCTGCGGCCATCGTCTAGAAAAACTGCAGAAAATTAGCGCCGACCCGCTAAAAGATTGCCCTGCTTGTGAACGTGATTCGCTATCGCGTCTTATCTCAGCGGCGGGCTTTCGCCTTGCCGGTGGCGGTTGGTATGAAACCGATTTTAAGACGGGGAACAAAAAGAACCTGGCGGCGGATAGCACTAAGGAGAGCGTTAAGGAAAGCACCACGCCTTCCAATAGTGAAAAACCGCAGGGCAGCAGCAAAAAAACCGACGGTGCAGCTGCTTAATGCCGGATGATTCTCGCTAACCGCCTATTTTACGGTTTCCCGGTACTTTATTTTTACTTTGCCACAACACAGAACAGGATTTGACATGCGCAGCCATTATTGCGGCCAGCTAAACGAAACGTTGGTGGATCAAACGGTTACCGTTTGCGGATGGGTCCATCGTCGCCGAGATCACGGCGGCGTTATCTTCCTTGATATGCGTGATCGCGAAGGTATTGCGCAGTTCGTGGTTGACCCAGACACCGCCGAAGCGTTCGCTAATGCCGATCGCGCCCGTGGTGAATATGTGCTTCGCATTACGGGACGCGTTCGTCTGCGCCCGGAAGGGACGCAAAACCCCAATATGCCCACCGGCATGATTGAAGTCTTGGCTAAAGACGTCGAAGTGCTGAATACCGCCGCGACGCCGCCGTTCCAGCTCGATGAGCATGGCAAAGTCGGCGAAGAAGTGCGTCTTAAGCATCGTTACATCGATCTGCGCCGCCCGGACATGATTGAGAAACTACGCTTACGTTCGCGCATTTCTCACAACGTGCGTGCCTTTTTAGAAAACCAAGGCTTCTTAGATATCGAGACCCCGGTCCTCACCCGGGCAACGCCTGAAGGTGCGCGCGACTACTTGGTGCCGAGTCGTACCCACGCTGGCAATTTCTTTGCGCTACCGCAGTCGCCGCAGCTCTTTAAGCAACTTTTGATGGTGGCCGGTTTCGACCGCTACTACCAAATTGCCAAGTGCTTCCGCGACGAAGACTTGCGAGCCGACCGTCAGCCCGAGTTCACGCAGATCGATATCGAGGCGTCGTTCGTTGAAGAAAACGACATCATGGCGATCACTGAATTGATGATCCGTCAGTTGTTTAAAGACGTACTTGAGGTTGAACTGCCGGTATTCCCGCAGATGACATGGCACGATGCCATGCAGCGCTACGGTTCTGATAAACCTGATCTACGCATTCCGTTGGAATTGACGGACGTTGACGATTTAATGCAGCAGGTTGATTTTAAGGTATTTTCAGGCCCCGCTAGCGCAGAAGACGGCCGCGTTGCCGCGCTGAAAGTACCGGGTGGTGCGACGCTTTCACGTAAAGAGATTGATGAATATACCAAGTTTGTAGGCATTTATGGTGCTAAAGGCTTGGCATGGATCAAAGTCAACGAGCGCGCTAAAGGGCTTGAGGGCTTGCAGTCGCCTATCGTCAAGTTTATGGAAGACGTAGTCGAAGAACTGCTTGACCGGGTTGATGCCAAAGACGGCGACATCATCTTCTTCGGGGCCGATAAAGCCCGCATCGTCAATGAAGCCATCGGCGCGCTGCGTGTTAAGTTGGGTGCGGACTTAAATCTCTACACCCAAGCGTGGTCACCGCTGTGGGTCATCGACTTCCCAATGTTTGAGGCCGACGACAATGGCCGCTTAAGCCCCTTGCACCACCCGTTCACCGCGCCGGCTTGCAGCCCTGAAGAGCTCAAGGCGAATCCGGCTGGGGCGCTCTCTCGTGCCTACGATATGGTATTGAACGGTACTGAGCTGGGTGGTGGCTCTATCCGTATTCACGACCAAGCCATGCAAAGTAGCGTATTTGATATTCTGGGGATTGGCGAAGAAGAAGCACGCGAGAAATTCGGCTTCTTACTCGATGCGCTGCAGTACGGCGCGCCTCCTCATGGTGGCTTGGCCTTCGGCCTGGATCGCTTGGTGATGCTGATGGTCGGTGCGAACACCATTCGTGAAGTGATTGCCTTCCCGAAAACCCAGAGCGCAGCCTGCTTAATGACCGATGCCCCTGGCGAAGTCAGCCCGGAGCAACTGAAAGATTTGAATATTCGTCTGCGCCAAAAAGCCAAAGCGGAAACCGCAGGGGAGTAATTCCGTCTGTGGTAGCCAGCATGGCATTTGCTGGGCAGTTCAGCACCGGCGCCTTAGGGCGTCGGTGCTTTTTTAAGCGCTTTTTAGGGAATACCTACGATGCCTGAGCCGCTGCCCAATATTACGCCGCGTATTCTTGGCATTGACCCGGGGTCTCGCATCACCGGTTTTGGTGTCATAGACATTTACCAAGGCAAACCCCGCTATGTTGCCAGCGGATGTATTCGCACCACCGATGTGACGCTTGAGCAGCGACTCGCACAAATTTATGCCGGCCTCGGTGAAGTGGCGGGGCTTCATCGGCCAACGTACGTGGCGATAGAACGCGTGTTTATGGCCAAAAACCCAGATTCGGCGCTGAAACTCGGCCAAGCTCGCGGCGCGGCGCTTGTTTGTATGGCGAACCTGGGGTTTGCGGTTAACGAGTATTCGCCACGGCAAATTAAACAGGCGGTGACAGGGCAGGGTGGCGCGGATAAAACGCAAGTGCAGCACATGGTGAGCGCGATTTTGCGCCTTTCCGCAACGCCACAGGCCGATGCCGCCGATGCGCTCGCGATTGCGCTGACAGACGGTTATGTCCGCAGTGGATTGGCCGTTGATACGGCATCTCATCGCCCTCGGCGCAAAACCGGCCGTTGGCGTCTCTAAGGCTCATTTGTGCTAGGCAAAATCAGACACGTGTTCCTGGTTAGCTGCACCTGGTCATTTGTACAGAGTGGCTTTATAGTAAGCACACTTTGCGTAGGCTTTCTTATTTGTCACGAAGAGCCCGTTACCAAGAAAGGTCAGCTATGATTGGACGCCTTACCGGGCAGTTGTTGGAAAAACATCCGCCCTTGATTGTTATCGACGTGCACGGCGTGGGGTATGAGCTAGAAACGTCAATGAACACACTGGTTGCGCTGCCTGCCGCGGGTGAAACCATCTCGCTTTATACCCATTTGACGATTCGTGATGACGCACATCTGCTTTATGGTTTTGCCCGCGAGCATGAGCGTGCGCTGTTTCGCGCCCTGATTAAAGTCAACGGAGTTGGTCCCAAACTAGCGCTCGCGATTCTCTCAGGCATGGATGAAGATGCCTTTATGCGCTGCGTACGCGATGATGACAGCAAAGCGTTAACTCGCCTTCCGGGTGTGGGCAAAAAGACAGCTGAACGGCTAATTATCGAGATGCGCGACCGCTTCCCCGAGTGGGAAAACGTCTCAGACACAACGTTGCCGTTAGAAGCGGCGACAGCGCAAGGTGAGCGCGACAGCTTGGCAGATGCTGAAGCGGCCTTGATTAGTTTAGGTTACAAGCCCGCTGAAGCGGCCAAAATGCTTTCAGGGCTCGACCCTAAGCAACCTGCTGAAGCGCTTATCAAAGCCGCGCTGACGCAGCGTTTAAGCAGCTAGCCTATATAGACTCTGAGGAGCCTCATGATCGAACAGGATCGCTTGATTGCCGCCGCGCCGGAGCAAGGTGAAGTCAGGATGGATCATGCGATTCGTCCCAAGCGTCTTTGCGACTATATTGGCCAGCCACGCATGCGCGAACAGATGGATATCTTCATCGGTGCCGCCCGGCTGCGCGAAGAGAGTCTTGATCACACGCTGGTATTTGGCCCACCAGGGTTAGGCAAAACGACGCTGGCGAATATTATCGCCACGGAAATGGGTGTTGGTTTAAAATCGACCTCAGGCCCCGTTCTTGAACGCGCCGGTGATCTTGCCGCAATGCTGACCAATTTAGAGCCTGGCGATGTGCTTTTTATCGATGAAATCCACCGGCTGTCACCGGTGGTAGAAGAAGTTCTCTATCCGGCGATGGAAGATTTTCAGCTTGATATTATGATTGGCGAAGGCCCGGCAGCGCGCTCCATTAAATTAGATTTGCCTCGATTTACCCTGGTCGGCGCCACAACCCGTGCCGGGCTTTTGACCTCCCCGTTACGCGACCGGTTTGGTATTGTGCAGCGCTTGGAGTTTTATAACCTTGAAGAGCTGAGCGCGATCGTGACTCGCTCAGCGAGTTTGTTAAACGTCAATACCAGTACTGACGGTGCCGCTGAAATCGCCAAACGCTCGCGCGGCACGCCGCGAATTGCCAACCGCTTGCTACGGCGCGTGCGTGATTATGCTGACATCAAAGGCAGCGGCTATGTCGATATTGATATTGCCGATGCGGCGTTGAATATGCTCAACGTGGACCATCATGGGCTTGATCATATGGACCGCCGCCTGTTACTGGCCATGATGGATAAGTTTGACGGTGGCCCGGTCGGCGTTGACTCTCTTTCGGCGGCGATTGGTGAAGAGCGCGATACCATCGAAGATGTCATTGAGCCGTATTTGATTCAGCAAGGCTTAATGATGCGCACACCACGGGGGCGCGTCGTAACCCGGCAGGCGTGGGCACACTTTAGCCGTGTACCGCACGAGCAGGCGCCCGGTAGCGCAGGGGAAATCAGGCCATGAGCTATGTAGTTACCATGCCCATTCGCGTCTACATGGAAGACACAGACGCGGGCGGCATTGTCTACTACGTTAACTATCTGAAGTTCATGGAGCGCGCCCGTAGCGAATGGCTAAGGCAGCAAGGCTTCTCTCAACAGACATTATTAGACGAAGGGACACAGCTAGTGGTATACCGCTTGGCGTGCCACTATGCCAGACCCGCAAAGTTGGATGACATCCTAAACATTACGGCTGACGTGGCTAAGATAGGGCGCTGCCGAATGACGTTTGAGCAACACGCCACCCGTGGCGAGGAACCACTTTGCCGTGCCACGGTCGAGATAGCGTGTTTGGATGCCAAACGGTTAAAGCCTAAAGCCTGGCCACCATCCTTGTTGGCCTTATTTGACTATCTCCAGATAAAAAGAGGACACCTGTGAACGAAAACAGCATGTCGATTCCGCACCTGATTATGAGTGCCAGTACGGTCGTCCAGCTTGTGATGCTGATACTTGTGCTGGGATCCCTGCTGTCATGGGTGGTTATCTTTCAGCGCAGTTTTGCGTTGAATCGCGCGAAAAAAGCCTATGACGAATTTGAAGAGACGTTTTGGTCAGGCGTTGATTTGAATGATCTCTACCGTGATATTCCCGCCGATGACGCACGACAAGGGGCCGAACGTATCTTTCAATGCGGATTTCGAGAATTTCATCGTTTAGTTGCCAAAACGCGAGAAGCGGATACCGTGCTTGAAGCGGTTCAGCGCAGCATGAGGGTCGCTTGGTCACGCGAAGAAGACCGCCTCAATCAGCACTTAGTGTTTCTTGCCACCGTGGCTTCGGTAAGCCCTTATATTGGCTTATTTGGCACGGTATGGGGGATTATGGGGTCTTTTCAATCACTTTCCATGGCCCAGCAAGCGACGTTAACGACCGTGGCTCCTTGGATTGCCGAAGCCCTGATTGCCACGGCCATGGGTCTTTTCACGGCAATTCCTGCAGTGATTTTTTATAACCGCCTTTCCAACAGTGCGGGTCGTTTACTGGGCAAATATGAAGATTTTGCCGAAGAGTTCTACGCCATTTTGCACCGTAATTTGCAAGGGCGTGACACCACGTCAAGCTAAGGGAGTCGCTTTATGCAAGGGCCTTTTCACCGCGGCGGTCAACGACGCCCCATGGCGGAAATTAATGTGGTGCCTTTCATCGATGTGATGTTGGTGCTGCTGGTGATTTTCATGATCACCGCGCCCATGCTCACTCAAGGCGTGCAGGTGGATTTGCCACAAGCGACGTCTGAACCGATCGAAACCCCGGAAGATAGTGACCCTATTCAGGTGTACGTCGATCCTGAAGGTAACTATCACCTTAGCCTGGGCGGTGATACGACAGCGGTGACGTTGGATGATCTCGCTGAACGTATCGCGGTGATTCTAGAGCGCCGCCCGGATACACCGGTGATGGTGCATGGGGATCGCCAGATTGCATACGGCCAAGTCGTCACGTTAATGAGCACGCTGCAGCGTGCGGGTGTAGCCAACGTCGGTCTTGTTTCCGAGCCGCCGCAAGATGAGTAAACGCAGGGGACGCCTTGTGGCTTTTTTTTCACGAAATCAACACGACGTCGGTTATTTTTGGCCGCTGGTGTTGGCAGTACTGGTTCATGCTGTCGTTGTGATGTTTAGCGTGACGAATTTTGACAGCGAAGACGCAGCGCCTGAATCCGCTTCCATTGTGCACGCTACGTTGGTGAGTACAGAAACGTATACGGATCAGGCGCAGCAAGTAAATGATAACCAAGCGGCATCGAGTATGCCGTCTCAACCGCCTGAGGAGACTCCTCCGCCACAAGAGGCGCCAGCGCCACCGTCAAGATCACTGGAAGAGGCGGTTATCGAACAAGCCGCAGAACTGGCTGCACAGCAAGAAACCCAAGCGCTTGAGCAAGCGCGTGCTGAAGCAGAGGCGCAGGCGCAGCGACGCGCAGAGGAGACAGAGCAACAAGCATTAGAGGCCGCAGCACGAGAAGCCGAGCGAGCAGAGCAGCGAGCTCAGGAACAGCGCCGCCGTGAGGAAGAGCAAGCGCGCCAAGCGCAAGAAGCCGAAGAGCAGCGCCGCCGCGAGGAAGAACAAGCGCGCCAAGCGCAAGAAGCCGAAGCGCAGCGTCGTCGCGAGGAAGAGCAGGCTCGTCAAGCGCAAGAGGCCGAAGAACAGCGTCGCCGCGAAGAAGAACAGGCCCGCCAAGCGCAAGAAGCCGAAGCGCAGCGCCGTCGCGAAGAAGAACAAGCCCGCCAAGCGCAAGAAGCCGCTGAAGCTGCCATGCAGCGCCAGCTAGAAGGACAAAGAGAGGCCGCTGCCAATGCGCGGCAAGCACAGCAAGCAGCCAATAGCTTTAGTGCTATTGTGCGCCGGGCGGTAGAGCAAGCATGGCTTATTCCTGGCGGTGCAAGTGATACAATGAGCGCGACTATTCAAGTTCGTTTAGGGCCATCGGGTGAAGTGCTTGCCACGACAGTAGCGGCATCGAGCGGTGATAGCGCTTTTGACCGTTCTGCTATTCAAGCGGTTGAGCATGCAGCGCCCTTTACTGAGTTGCGTGAGCTATCCGCAGAACAACAACGTAACTTACGCCAATTTGATTTGCGATTTACTCCAGGGGATGTTCGCTGATGCAAACCTTACGCTATTTACGACTAGGGGTATTGCTGCTGCTTATCAGCAGTTTTTTTCTTGTGAGTCATGCCGCGAGTGCGAATCTCACCATTGAAATCACGCGAGGGAGTGACCGTGCACTGCCGATCGCCGTGGTTCCCTTTGCCGACAATCAGGGGTTACCCGAAGATGTGGCGCAAATCATTCACAATAACTTAGAGCGCAGCGGCTACTTCGCTCCACTTGAGCGCGGTGCCATGTTTGAGCGTCCTAACAAATCCGAGGATGTTCAATTTGGTACCTGGCGCTCGCTAGACGTGCGTTATTTAGTCGTTGGCGATATAGAAACCAGCGAAGCAGGCTACCGTATTAACGCTGAGCTGATGGATATTAGCGGACAGCGCCGGATGCTCTCTGAAAGCATTAACAGCCGGGAGGGCGGTCTGCGCGGTGCTGCGCACCGTCTTAGTGATCAAATTTTTGAGGCAATTACCGATATCCGTGGCGCTTTTTCGACGCGCATCGCCTACGTGACCGCACAAGGCGTTGGGGACAATATGCAGTTTGGCCTTTACGTGGCGGATGCGGATGGACGTAATAGTCAGGAAGTGCTCAGTTCCGATAACCCCATCCTTTCCCCATCGTGGTCACCCGATGGCCGCAAGCTTGCGTACGTATCGTTTGAAACCGAGCAATCGGCAATCTACGTACAAGAAGTGTCTTCCGGGCAAAGGGTTCAGCTAACCTCCTTTGATGGCATCAACAGCGCGCCAGCGTGGTCTCCTGATGGTCGCCGCTTGGCCATGTCGCTCTCCAAAGACGGGCAGCCGGAAATTTATCTTATGAATGTAGCGAATCGCTCGCTGGAGCGGCTAACCAACAGCAGCAGCATCGATACTGAGCCCGAATGGGCACCTGATGGGCGTAGCTTGTTGTTTACTTCAGACCGAAGTGGCGGCCCTCAAATTTATCGTTACACGTTAGGAAACGGTCAGACTCAGCGGCTAACTTACACCGGCAATTATAATGCGCGTGGGCGCTTCTCTCCTGATGGCGATGACATCTTTTTGATTCATCGCTCTAATCGAGGTTATCAAGTGGCTCGCCAGGATTTGGACAATGACCGCTTGGTGGTATTAAGCGAATCGACTCGCGATGAATCACCGAGTGTTGCCCCTAACGGCACCATGGTAATCTTTGCCACCCAACAAGGCGGCAATGGTGTATTAAGCGCTGTTTCTGCCGATGGGCGTTCCTCTTTTAGGCTACCTGCCGCTCAAGGTGATATACGCGAACCCGCATGGTCACCGTTTTTAAATTAGGAGTAAGATAATGCAGATTAACCCCATGGTGCGTGCATTAACGGTTGCTTTCTCTATCGCTGTGATTGCTGGTTGCTCAAGTACGGGCGGAACCCAAGGTGGCGACTCCACTGGCTCGCAAACAAGCCGAACGGGTAGCGGTGTGGAAAGCCGCGGCGCGGGAAGTGGTGGCCAGTACGGCACGACAACAGGCAGCGGAGCACGCACTAGCCAGCAAGCTGATTCACGTATTCCTGAAGTCCGCACCATTTACTTTGATTTTGACCGCGATACCATCAAAAGTGAGTATGAGTCAGTCGTAATGGCTCATGCCCGTTACTTGCGCGCCAATCCAAATGCGGCGGTCGTGCTGCAAGGGCACACGGATGAGCGGGGTACGCGTGAATACAATTTGGCACTAGGTGAGCGCCGAGCTAACGCCGTACAGCGGTTCCTCAATATTCAGGGTGTGTCTAATGGCCAAATGAGTGTTGTAAGCTTCGGTGAAGAACGTCCAGAGGCACGCGGGCAAGGCGAAGAGGCTTATGCAAGAAATCGTCGTGTGGTATTTAACTACTGAGCCAACAAAAACGTTTTATGAGCGCCACACCCCGCTGGTAACAGTGGGGTTAACAGATGGCTTCAGGAGACATGATGAATTTCAGCCTTACATGCAATAAGCCTAAAAGGGTGATCCATCCATCACCGCTTAAATGCCTTGCTTTTGGGGTTTCTATCTTGTGGGTGACGGCGTCTCTTTCGGCAACGGCGCAACAGCCGATAGTGGAAGATATTTCCTCACGCTCCGGTAGTTTTTACGAGCAAACGCAAACACAACCATCAAGTGGTGGAGCTCTTGTTCTTTTTAATCAGGTGCAAGAGCATCAACGCGAAATCCAGCAGCTTCGTGGCCAGCTAGAAGAGTTGCGTCATGAGTTTGAGCGACAAATGCGCCAAAGTCAGCAGCGTTATATTGACTTGGAAGACAGGATCGTAAGCTTAGAAAAGCGTGAGAGGCCTGCCGCCCCTGAAAATGAGCCGGAAGCAGCGTCGACTGTATCTGAGGAAAGCATTACTCCTGAGGATGAAGAACCGTTAGCGGCCGTCACCGAAGAAGGGAGTCACCAGTCGATAAATGCGGATGTGCAGCAAGCGTACCAAGAGGCCTTTTCTCATGTCCAAGCACGGCGCTTTGATGACGCTATCGCTGCCTTTCAAGATTTTGTCGATCAATACGCTGATTCATCGTTAACGCCCAATGGTTATTATTGGCTTGGTGAACTTTACGCGGCAAAGGATGAGCTTGTCCCTGCAGAAGAAGCGTTTGATCGTGTGATTAACGAGTTCAGCGACAGCCGTAAGGTTCCTGATGCGTTATATAAACTCGGGCTATTGAAAGCCCGCCTTGGTGAATCAGAGCGCAGTCGCGAACTTCTCACCCAGGTGCGCGATGACTATCCGCAAAGCAGTGCAGCAGGGCTTGCAAGCGACTTCTTACGCCAATCTGCGAATTAAATTAATCTTAAGGATCCTAACAACGCTATGAGCTGCAAAATCGACTATCAGCCCACGCCTGATTTACTTAAAGATCGTATTATTTTGGTCACCGGGGCAGGCGATGGTATAGGCCGAGCGGCAGCGTTGACCTATGCTCGGCATGGCGCAACGGTAATTTTGCTTGGGCGTACGATTGCCAAGCTTGAGCGTGTTTACGATGAGATTGAGGCGTTGGGAGGTCCGCAACCGGCTATTTTCCCGCTCAATTTTGAAGGCGCCACGCTCAAAGATTTTCACGAAATGGCACAAACGCTCGACAGCGAGTTTGGCCGCTTAGATGGTCTTCTCCACAATGCCGGTATGCTTGGCCGTATTACCCCATTTGAGCAATACAATCCTGAGCTTTGGAATCAAGTGATGCAGGTGAATATCAACGGCCCTGTTTGGATGACCCAAGCGTTGCTACCGCTTTTGCAGCAGTCAGAGAATGCCTCAATTATTTTCACTTCATCCGGCGTGGGGCGCAAAGGTCGTGCGTATTGGGGCGCCTACGCGGTGTCAAAATGTGCCACGGAAGGTTTTATGCAGGTGCTGGCTGATGAAATGGATAGCCAACAAAACCTACGCATAAACACCCTCAACCCAGGAGCCACCCGGACACAAATGCGCCGAAGCGCTTTTCCCGGTGAAGACCCCGCGACGCTTCGCACACCAGAAGAAATTATGCCCACCTATTTATGGTTAATGGGGCCTGATAGCCGTGGCGTTAACGGCCAACAGTGGGATGCGCAACCACCCCGCTAACATCACACTTGACGTTAGCGCAGCGCAAGCGCCATAGAGGGTAGGGCAGCGACCAATGTCGTGCAGTCGCTAAACCATAGGTCAGCCGGCCACTGGTGATAATCGTCTTCTTCGCTGATATAGCCATACCCGACTGCCACAGCGGTCATTCCTGCCGCTTTGGCAGCTTGCATATCACGCAGATGATCTCCTACGTACCAGCACTCGCAAGGGGCAATGTTTAGGCGTCGGGCTGCTTCCCATAACGGTTCGGGCGAGGGTTTTTTGGCGGTTAAATCATCAGCACAAAGCAGGGCGTCTGGCATTAAGGCTAGCGCTTTCAAAAGCGGCTCGGTGTAACGACGTGGTTTGTTAGTCACAATCCCCCATAAGCCGCTATCACGCTGCCAGCGGTTAAGCCATGTATCAAGGGGCGAAAAAACACGGCTATGGGTTGCTATCGCCTGCTCGTAGGCGTTAAGTAAAAACGCTCTAGCATCGCTGTGATGCGGGTGATCGATGTCAAACCCCAGCGCTAACGTGACCAAGGCGCTACCGCCGTTGGACACCTGTTTGCGGATAGTGGCAAAAGGCAAAGGGGCTAACCCGTGGTGAGCACGAAGCGCATTGGTCGCATTGGCTAAATCGGGCGCGGTATCGACTAAGGTGCCGTCCAAGTCAAATAATAAGGCACGAGCAGGGGTGTTGCCGAGTATGACTTCGTTTACTGCATCAGACATTACATCTCCGATTTGCGACAGTGCATCATGTAATTGACCGAGACGTCGTGGCTATTTAGCCGGTACTGACGCAATAGCGGGTTATAGGTCAGTCCAGTTTGCTCATTCACCTCTAGTTGAGACGCGCGACACCAAGCGGCCATTTCCGAGGGGCGAATAAACTTGGCATAGTCGTGTGTTCCCCGCGGTAAAAGCTTGAGCACATATTCAGCGCCAACAATGGCAAAGACATGGGCTTTGCGGGTGCGGTTGATCGTGGAAAAGAAGATGTGACCACCAGGGCGAACTAAGCGGCTGCACGCTTCGACCACAGAAGCCGGATCGGGAACGTGCTCAAGCATTTCCATGCAGGTAACAACGTCAAAAGAGCCGGCATGCTCATCAGCGAACGCTTCAACGGCTATCTGGCGATAAGTGATGTCGACACCGCTTTCTTCAGCATGCAAACGTGCGACGGCAAGCGGCGCTTCGCCCATATCAATACCGGTGACATTCGCCCCTCGGTGCGCCATGGCTTCACTCAAAATCCCTCCGCCACAGCCCACATCCAGCACGCGCTTTCCCGCAAGCCCCGCGCGGGCATCGATAAAATCAAGGCGTAGCGGGTTAATGTCGTGCAACGGTTTGAACTCACTGTTTTTATCCCACCAGCGGCTGGCAAGGGCTTCAAACTTGGCGACTTCTGCTGCGTCGACATTACCGTGATAACCTTGCGCACTACTATCCTCAGATGGCGCTTGCATGTGCGTTACTCCCTGCGTCCTAAAACGAGACATTAAACTGCAGAAAAAAACCATCGACAGCCACCGTGAGTGATTGCCGATGTGTAGTGTATGATGCCCATTCTAACCATTCCGAGGTCGGAACGCATAAAAAGGACCTTTTATGATTCGCAAGGCTGTACTTCCTGTTGCTGGCTTTGGCACGCGTTGCTTACCTGCGTCAAAAGCCATCCCTAAAGAGATGATCACTATTGTCGACCGCCCTGTTATTCAATACGTGGTAGAGGAGGCGGTGGCGGCAGGTATTCGCGACATCGTTTTAGTGACCAGCAGCAGTAAAAGTGCTATTGAAAACCACTTTGATACCCACGCAGAGTTGGAAGCTAGCCTCGAAGCCAAAGGCAAGCATACGTTGCTGGAGAGCATTCGCGACATTATCCCTGACGACGTCAATATCATCAGCGTGCGCCAAGGCGAGCCTTTAGGGCTAGGGCACGCGGTGCTATGTGCTCGACCGGTCATTGGTGACGACGAGCCTTTTGCCGTATTGCTGCCCGATGTACTGGTTAACCAGGCAGGCACTTCCTCAAGCAATGATTTGAGCGGGATGCTGCAGGCGTTTGAACAGCGTAATACTGCTCAGCTGATGGTAGAGGAGGTCGATTGGGCCCATGTTGAGCGCTACGGCATCGTCGCCCTGGAGGGAGACATACCTGCGCCTGGGGTCGCTGCACCTGCTGCGGGAGTGGTAGAAAAACCCGCTCGCAACGCTGCTCCTTCAAATCTCGCTGTTATAGGACGCTATGCGCTTCCGGGTTCAATCTTTGCGCTGCTAGAAAATACGCCGCCCGGTGCAGGGGGAGAAATTCAACTGACCGATGCCATAGAAACCCTGCGTCAATTATCAGGTGTCGAAGCGTACCGGATGCAGGGCGTGACTTACGATTGCGGTCAACCGCTGGGCTATTTAGAGGCAACACTCGCATATGGCCGCTGTCATCCAACGCTCGGGAATAACTTCAAGGCCTTACTTGCGCGCTATCAGCAGGAGATGTAGGCCATGCGAGTTCTTGTTTACGGCAGTGAGCTAAGCGCCGCTACGGCGGCGGCGGCGCTTTCTTGGGTTGGGCACTACGTGTATTGGCTTCCACACTCGTCTCAGCCATGGGACGTATTGCAGCAGGCTGGATGGTTACGTCGTGAGCCAACCTTGTTTGATCAGCTACAGCACAGCCTTGCTGAGGGTAATTTGACTCTCGTCACCGAAGTAGAGTCTCCCGGCCATTGCGACATTGCGTGGCTGTCACTATCACCTGCTCAGCGTGATGATGCGGCGGCGTTTGTCTCTAACCCCGCCATGCACACCAATCCTGACTTGCTGCTAGTGAATAATTCGACCTTTCCGGTGGGAGAAACCGAGCGCCTACAAGGGCTTATGCTGTCGACGCAATCCAGCGTAGCGCTTCCGGATATGCTCGAAGAAGGCCGCGCCTGGGCAACGTTTACCCGCCCCACACGTTGGCTTCTTGGTTGTGACGAAGCCATCAGCGAGCGTTTAGTGCGTGAGTTGTTGCGCGCTTTTAATCGCCGTAGTGAAGTGTTTCAAAGAATGCCGCGGCGCGCCGCGGAACTGACCAAACTGGCTATTAATGGGATGCTGGCAACTCGCATCAGCTACATGAACGAAATTGCCGGACTTGCCGACTCGCTGGGTGTTGATGTCGAATACGTACGCCAGGGGATGGGAGCTGATAGCCGTATCGGCTTTGAATACCTCTATCCTGGCTGTGGCTTTGGGGGTCCTAATTTTTCCCGTGATTTAATGCGATTGGCCGATGTTCAATCCTCAAGTGGCCGAGCTTCGGCGCTACTCGAGCAAGTAATGGACATTAACGAACACAAAAAAGAGACGCTTTTTCGCAAATTATGGTCACACTTTGACGGTCAGTTAGCGGGCAAAACAGTGGCCATTTGGGGGGCAGCTTTTAAGCCGGGTACCGCACGCATTGACCAAGCCCCCGTATTAACACTGCTTGAGGCATTGTGGGCGCAAGGAGTGCATGTTCATCTTCATGATCCGGCCGCTGTGCCAGCGTTAGAAGAAGCCGTTGGGCCACGTGATGATTTAATTACGTTTAGCGATGATCCTTACCTCGTCTGTGAAGGCGCTGATGCACTATTGTTAGTAACAGAGTGGAAAATCTATTGGAACCCGGATTGGCTTCGGCTCAGCGAATTGTTGAGCGCAAAGCTCGTGCTGGATGGTCGCAATATCTATGACCCAAGTTTCGTGGCAAGTTGTGGCCTCACCTATCGAGGTATTGGCCGCCGCGCTGACCCCACCGCTTGATAAGGAGAGCGCATGTCTGACCCTGCTGCAACGACACGAATCGTGCCTGACGTTGACCAAAGCTTTAACGCCCAGCACTTACGCTACCGCAAGGGCCCCTCGCTCTGGCCTTTGTGGCTTGTTTTATTGTTGATAATTGCCGTCCTTGGTGTGGCAGCCGCAGGGCTTTGGTTTGAGCGCGAACGCCTTTTGACTGAGCTTAATCGTGTCAGTGGAGAAGTCTCCAATATGCACGCACGATTAGACGCGGGTGACAATGATGTACAAGAAAGGTTAATCTCGGTTGAAGCGCAAATGAACACTCTGTTCCAAGAACAAGAGCAGTTATCCATTGCATTTACTAATACACGTGAGGAGCTTTTTAGCCTCATTCCTGCCAGTGAAGAAATGGTCTCGGCAGACGCGATTGAAGCCTTGTTGCAGCAGGTTGAGCGACAACAAGAAGCGATGCAATTACGCGATAGTCAGCTTGCCGCTATGAATGCTTCACTTAATGCACTGGAACAGTCTAGCGATAATGCTCAAGCGCGTCTTGCAGAGGAAATGGAACGTTTAGCCGAACAAGGTAGCGAGCGTGAAGAGACGCTTGACGACCTAGCGCAGTCGGTTGATGCCTTCGAGCAAGAGTGGCAGCAGCGCTTACAGGCGCTAGAAGGCGATTTGCGCCAAGTGCGCCAATCACAACTTGCGTTGAGTGCTCAGCTAGAAATGCTGCGTTGAAGATATGCCATGATATTGGCTAGGAATTGATTTATGGGAATAAAACGCCGAGGACGGGCAGTCAATAGACTGGCATATATCACACTCTTCCCGTTGCTATGTCTTTCTCCAAGTGCGCTGGCCTTTGATGTGACGATTAATGGCGTCGAAGACGAAGTTCGAGGCAATATTAAGGCTTATTTAGAAAACCTCGAAGCGGGAGAATATACCCCCAGGCGTTTAGAGAATGAAGTCAAACAACGCGCTGCCGAAGCGATGAGGCCCTATGGGTATTACGAGCCGAGCATTAATGTGTCGCTAGGTGAAGAGGGCAGCGAAGCGACGCTAGAGATTGACCCCGGTCCACAAGTCACCATTGAAATTCTCGCCATTCAACTGGAAGGCGATGCGCGCGAAGATCCGCCTTTTATCGAGGCTGTTGACAATTTTCCTTTACAAGAGGGGGATGCGTTACGTCACTCCCCCTGGGATAG
The DNA here is from genome assembly GCF_031451755.1 of Vreelandella vilamensis. NCBI lineage: Bacteria > Pseudomonadati > Pseudomonadota > Gammaproteobacteria > Oceanospirillales > Halomonadaceae > Vreelandella > Vreelandella vilamensis. Next base: position 67,607 of record NZ_JARWAN010000005.1, read on the forward strand.
CCTCCGTAACCAATTGTCTGGGCTTGCACTGGAGCGCGGCTATTTTGATTCGCAGTTCAGCGATCGGCGTATGGAAGTCCGCCCCTACCAGCAAAGTGCTCGTTTATACATGACGTTTGCCAGTGGCTCTCGTTATCAATTTGGCGATGTGGCCATTAACGGCAGTCACATTGAACCCGAGCGATTACAAAACTTACGCACCTTCGTAACAGGTGAGCCTTATCGTGCCGAAGCTATCGCTCAGTACAACCAACGGTTAGCTGAAACCGGTTGGTTTCGTTCTGTGGCCGTTCGCCCAAGGCTCGCCAGCGCGCGCGAGTTGGTTGTTACGTCACCGCCTCGTGGTGAAGGGACTTGGTGGCAAGAGGCAACCCCCGAGCGCGAAAGACGTGCCTATGTTAGCCGCGCCGCGCTGCAAAGCGTGATGAGCATAAGCCACCGTGATGACCAATTACTGCCTATCGATGTCAATGTCGAACCCGCCGACCGGCATCAGTTTGAAGTGGGGGTGGGGTATGCCACCGACATCGGACCACGTTTGCAATTTGGCTGGCAACAGCCTTGGATTAATCGTTTTGGCCACAGTTTAAATCACGATTTATATATTTCTGCGCCAGAGCAGCGTTTTTCAGGGCGCTACCGTTTGCCGCTGGATGATCCCCGCCGTGACAGCTACCAACTCCAATACGGACTTAAGAATTTAGATAATAACGATACACGCTCACTAGAAGCGACCATTGAGGTTGCCAGGCGTTGGCAATTTGATAACGACTGGGTGCAGTCAGTTTACCTACGCACCACCTATGACGACTTCACCCAGGGGGGAGACGCTCAAAAAGTGTTGATTTACTACCCCGGGGTTCAGTGGTCGCGTACCCGTACGCGCCAGCAACGTTTTCCTACGTGGGGGGACCGTCAGCAGTTTTCGGTTGAATACTCCGATACTGCGTGGGGTTCCGATGCCCAATTTTTGCGCGTTACCGGTGATACCGAATGGATCCGCATGTTGGGGCAAAATAACCGCTTTATTGGTGGTATCAGTGTCGGTGCCATCGAAACCGACGATTTTGATCCTGTTCCGCCGTCGCTGCGCTTTTTTGCCGGCGGCGACAACAGCGTGCGGGGCTACTCGTATGAAAGCCTATCCCCCCGCAACGACGAGGGTCGTTTACGCGGCGGTCAACAGCTTCTCGCCACCAGCGTCGAGTACCAACGTCGCGTGACGGGCAACTGGTGGGGAGCAACGTTCGTGGATAGCGGCGACGCCTTTGATAACTGGGGACCCAATGATCTGAAAACCGGTGCCGGCCTAGGGGTTCGCTGGGTATCTCCGGTGGGTCCTATCCGCTTAGACGTTGCCCACCCGTTTGACCACGAAGACGCTTGGCGTTTGCATTTCTCCATCGGGCCGGAATTCTAGGAGGCTTTTTTGTCCCAGGTTGCTCATACGACGCCCAAGCGGCACACCCTTTCTGCCCGTAAACGCGTTTGGCTTTTGTTGTGGAGTTTTATTCGGCTAGTGGTGGTGTTGCCGCTATGGTTATTATCCTTGGTTATGCTGTTATTGGGTTGGGCGCTTTCACCGTGGGGCACTGGCGTATTGCTGGATCAAGCGGCGCAGCGTGAGTGGATCGCGTTTGATCATCGCGAAGGCAGTTTATTGGAAACGTTTCGTCTTGAAGGCTTCGTGTTAGACGCAGCGGGCGTCGAGGTATCGGTCGGTGAGTTTGAGCTCGCCTGGGCAGAGGACTGCGTACTCTCGGGCGAGTTATGCATCGACACCTTACGTATCGCTCAAGCCGATATCCGTTTGCCGGCGGGGGACACGGCGCCAGAAGCCGAACAAGCATCGCCAGAGAGTTCACAAGGTGGTGCTATGCGCTTTCCTTTTCCTTTCTCGGTAAGAGAGCTCGCCCTTGACGACGTGACCATCCACTTAGGCAATGGCACAACGTTGAGTTGGGCGCATTTTGAAAGCGCCATTTATGCGGCAGAAGATGGCGTCGAGATTTCTCCCACACACTGGGAAAAGCCAACATTGTACCTACCGCCAAGCGCGGGTGTTCGTCTAACTCAAAATACCGACACTCCACTTAGCGCCGATGGAATCGATGCTGCCATTGCGATCCAGGCGCCTCGCGCTGAAGCGGATGATGAAGCCTCGTTGCCTATCGATGAAGCGCTGGCCGGGCGTGAGCCGATCACGCTTCCGGCCATTGCATTGCCGCTTGATATCCGTATACCGGCGTTTAATGTCACGCAATTTACCCTGACAGGAGCCACTGAGTACCAAGTCGAGACGCTTGATATGGGCCTCGTCACCGAAGGCAATCGCGTTACGTTGACACATTTTAACGCCACGACACCTGATGCTCGCATTGCATTGACAGCCAACGTAACACTTCATCAAGACTACCCATTGACGGCGGAACTTAACGTCGACGTGCTGGAATCCGAGCGTCTAAATGCGCTCGAACTAGAGGCGCTAAGCGGTCAAAGGTTGCGCCTTAACCTCAGTGGCTCGGCAAGCGATCTTAACGCTGAACTGCGCGCAGACGGCGCAGTGCAGGCGTCGATCGATGCCCAGCTCAATGCGCTCGCGCCCACACTGCCGTTTACGCTGCGTTTACAAAGCGATGCGATTAGCTGGCCGCTTGCCGCAAAGGATGACGATGAAACGGCCCACCGCCTTCAGGCATTGGATTTAGCGCTGGAGGGGGATTTAAACGATTACCGGTTAGCACTTGAGACGCAAGCGTCAGGACCCACTATTCCGCAGACGCACCTCTCGCTGACAGGAGAAGGCGACACTGGCCAGTTTGCTTGGTCGCCACTTACGGTAGGTATTAATGAAGGCGAAATTCGCAGCCACGGGCAAGTAGAGTGGCTAAGCCCGTTAAATCTTTCAGCATCTTTTAGTTTCTCACACATCAATCCTGGGGATTTTGTTGAATCGCTTAAGGGTGATTTGAACGGCAGTCTTGAAATTAAGGCTCGCCAAGAGCAAGAGCGCTGGGCCTTGTCAATTCCGGCGCTCAACATTGGCGGTGAGTTAATGGATTACCCATTAGCGCTCAGCGCGGTGTTAGACGCCGATAGCGAACTAAACGCAAATATTCACCAACTCCGCTTTGCCCAGGGCAATAATCGCTTAAACGCTAGCGGCGAGCTTAGCAAAGACACTCTGTCGCTCGATGCCGAGATCAACTTGCGCGAGTTAGCAACGCTCGCGCCAACGCTATCGGGCACCTTAACCGGCAACATTCAAGCCCGTGGTAATTTTTCGCAACCTAACCTAAGCGCGGTTCTCAATGGCGAGGCCCTGCAGTTTGGGGAAAACCGGCTTGAAACGCTGCGTCTCAATGCCGATGTCAGTGGGGTAGATGACCCAAGCTTTGATGTAACGCTTAACCTAGCGAATATAAACGCTGGAGGCCAATCCATTGAACGCGCTGATTTAACCCTAAGCGGCCGCCTTTCTCAGCACCGCTTGACACTAGACACGCAAGGCGCTCCCCAAAACTCACTGTTTGAGCAAGCCTCAATGGCGTTGGAAGGCAGTTTTAACCAAGCAGAACAATACTACCGCGCCCAAGTTACACCCCTCGAAGTGGTTTCGGACGCCGGCACGGTCCGCTTGGAAGACGCACTGGATATTAATTACCGTATCGCAAGCAGCGAAGCCAATATTGCGCCATTTTGTCTGCGTCGCGAGGAGGGTGGCGTCGTCTGCTCAGAAGAACCGTTAACAGCTTCTCCCAACGCGGGAGAAGCCGTACTCTCGCTACGCGAAGTGCCGATGCAAATGGTGACGCCTTTCTTACCCGATGGCTGGAATTTAGACGGCGACACCACCGCCGATGTGACTGCCTCCTGGCAGGACGGAGGGCAGCGCTGGCAGGCGGATATGCAGCTTTTGAGCGAATTGGCTATCACCGCCATTAACGACTTTGGTCAACCCGTCGAGCTTCCGCGTCTAGCCCTCGACGCCCGCGTTAACGCCACCCCCGAGCGTGCCCAGGTAAATAGTTCCCTGTCCTTTTCTGAAGCAGGTGACATTGAACTCTCATTGACGATTGCCGATCCCGTGGGCGAAGGCCGCCTTAATGGTGAGTTGCGCATGGCTCAATTGTTGCTGGCACCCTATCGCCCCATGGTCGTGGGAATGGATACTTTAGCAGGTGCGCTTAATGGCAACGTACAGATTAGCGGTGTTACTGAAGAGCCTACCTTACAGGGCCAGCTTGAACTTTCCGGCATTAATGCTGCAGGCCCAGACTTACCGCTGGTGATCTCAGAGGGAGAAATCAACGTGGCACTCAATGGTGCCTCAGGCACCATTGACGGCTTCATTGAGGCTGAGCGTGGGCGCTTGGCCATTACCGGCGACGCCGTTTGGCCACGTGACGAGCCTTGGCGCATGGGGGTGGATCTTAATGCCACGCAGGCGCCGCTACTTATCTCGCTGCCACAATTTGGCCGTTTAGAAGTGGCGCCCGATATTCGCGTTCGCGTGACACCCGCACGGTTGCAAGTGCGCGGTAACGTGGATGTTCCTTGGGCTCGGCTTGAGGTAGGCGATATTCCCAGCTCAGCAACCGGGCCTAGTCGCGATGAAATCATCATCACCGAGCGCGATGACCGTAAAGCGCAAGAGCGTACGCAGGCTCAGGCTGAGAACGGAGAACCCAGTGCCGCCGATGAATTGGCTCAAGAAGGCATGGCAATGGATGTGCTCATCACCGTGACACTGGGCAGGGACATGCAGTTAGCGGCGTACGGTTTAGAATCCGGTTTAGGGGGCACACTGGAGGTTCGTCAAGATAGTGGCGGTTTACAGCTTTTTGGTGACGTTAACTTGGTTGATGGTCGCTTTAAAGCGTTTGGTCAGGATTTGTTAATTCGGCGCGGACAAATTCTTTTTAGTGGTCCACCCGGGCTACCAACCCTCGATTTTGAAGCGATTCGTAACCCTGAAGTCACCGAAGACGACGTGATTGCCGGGTTAAGCGTCACGGGGCTTGCCGAAGCACCTGATGTTGCCATTTTTTCCGAACCGGCAATGAACGAAACGCGCGCGCTTTCCTATCTCTTGCGCGGGCGTTCGCCGGATGCCAGTGGCGGCGGCCTGGATACTGCCCTCACCACGGCACTCATCGGTATGTCACTAGGCCGCACCGGCAGTGCTGTCGGCTCCATTGGCGAAGCTTTTGGCATTGATAACCTCACGTTGGATACCACTGGTGCCGGTGAAGACAGCCAAGTGGCGCTTACTGGCCAGCTTACCGATGATATTCGTATCAGTTATGGCGTCGGAATTTTCTCTCCCATTGCCGAGCTTACGTTGCGCTACACGCTCTGGCGCAACCTTTATGTTCAAGCGGTGTCTGGTGCTTCTCAAGCCGTGGATCTTATCTATGAGTTTAACCGTCCAGGCAACCCGCGCATTTTTGATTAGATACATTCTCATCCATTAATAGGTAGCGATGTTATGACACTTTTTGCAGGCGCACTTACCGGACGTGATACACCGATTCCCACCAGTGACCGACACGCAGTGAACGGTGAATCGCTCCATCCGCCGTTCCCGGAGGGGCACAAGACGTTAGTGATGGGCATGGGCTGTTTTTGGGGCGCTGAAAGGCTATTTTGGCAGCTGCCCGGTGTACACGTTACGGCCGTTGGTTACGCTGGCGGTGAAACACCCAACCCCACGTACGAAGAAGTTTGTAGCGGGCGTACCGGGCACGCTGAAGTTGTATTGGTCGTATTTGATCCAACGCAAACTAACATGGAAACCCTGTTGCAGGTCTTTTGGGAGAACCACGACCCGACACAAGGGAATCGTCAGGGAAATGACATTGGCCCTCAGTACCGCTCCACTATCTTCACCACGGACGAGGCGCAGCTTGAGCAGGCTAAACGCAGCGCCGATGCCTATCAGCAACAACTAACTCGCGCAGGGCGTGGTGACATCACAACGGAAATAAAACAGCTTGAGACTTTCTATTACGCCGAGGCCTACCATCAACAGTATCTCGAAAAAAATCCCGGCGGCTATTGCGGCTTAAAAGGGACTGGCATTAGCTGCCCGACCACCTGAGCATGAAAGATACAACGCCACTAGAGGTATGTTGCCACGATGTCTGATGTATCCGTATACAAAGCTGGGGGGCTTGCTCCCAGTCGCTCTACCAGTTTGGTTAAATTATCTTTGGTAGGGTTTGTTACTATTGCCGCGATGACGCTTGCCATAACAGGCGCTTATGCTGATTCACGCGGAATCTCAGCCCCCCAAGACGTAGACCAAACGCCCTTTGAAAGCGAGCGTGAAGCGGTCATGTGGCGCCAGCAAGAATTGAAAGATATAGAGAGTTTATTGCGTCAACTGCGCTTTGATCTAGTGAATAACCGCGATGCAAAAGCTGCGTCGCCGCGGTTAAAAGAGCTGAAAGAGCGTGCTAGTGCCGAGAATTTGTTACCTGCGTATATTGTCGGTACGCACGGGCGCGGCTCCGATGCACGCCCCGAGATCTGGGAAGAGTGGGACCGCTTTGAAGATGGATTTTACGACATGGAGCAGCACATCGATACGCTCATAGGCGCCGCCAATGCGGAGGAGTACCGCGCGGCGGCGAAAGCCTTATCAGACGTCGGGAATAGCTGCAAAGGCTGCCATCGTCAATATCGCTACGATTAACCCATCGCGATGACCAGGCAACGTTACGAGTTGCTTGGCTGTAGACAGTCAATACGGTAGAGCGTTTCTACTTGAGAAAGGCCAGTTACCGTGCAGTTAAGGTCTTTCACAAGACCATCTTTTAAGCCATAAACCCAGCCATGGACGGCGATTTCATCCCCGCGTTGCCAGGCACGCTGCAATATTTTGGTACGGCAGAGACTGTTAACTTGCGCTTTAACATTAAGTTCACACATGCGATCAATTTTTTCATCCAGCGTGAGATGATCGAGCGAGTCACGGTGATGGTTATAAAGCTCACGTACCGAGTGAAGCCAGTAGTCAACTATCCCGCATTCGCCACCGGTAACGGCCGCCATAACGCCACCGCATCCGTAATGACCTACCACCATAATGTGCTTCACTTTGAGTACGTCAACCGCGAATTGAACCACGGAAAGGGCGTTCATATCAGTATGATGCAGTAAGTTTGCCACGTTACGATGCACAAAGACTTCACCGGGCGGCAAGTCAATAATTTGGTTTGCTGGCACGCGGCTATCGGAGCAACCAATCCAAAGGTAATCAGGGTTCTGTTGCCGTGATAGCCGCGCAAAGTAATCGGGATCTTGTTTGCACATTTGTTCCGCCCACGCGCGGTTATTGGCTAACAGGGTATCAATAGAATTGGGCATAACCTTATCTCGCAGCTGTAACGTGAAATTCATCAATGTAGACAAGGCGTTGTAACCTTACCGACCGGTTAGGTCAATCACGCAGAAATATTCAGCCACTAGATTCAGCCTTAGGAGCCGAGAATGATGGATGCAACACAGTACGAATACGACCTCTTTGTGATTGGAGCAGGCTCAGGCGGTGTCCGTGCTGCGCGCATGGCAGCGTCCGAAGGTGCTTCAGTCGGTATCGCGGAAGATCGCTATCTTGGCGGGACATGTGTCAATGTCGGTTGCGTACCGAAAAAGCTTTATTCGTACGCGGCTCATTTTCACGATAGCTTTGATGACGCCGCCGGCTTTGGTTGGCAGTTACCTGGGCCTGCCACATTTGATTGGGCTACCCTGCGAGAAAATAAAACAGGGGAAATCAAACGTCTTAACGGCATTTATCAGCGCTTACTCGAAAGCGCGGGCGTGACGCTTTATAACGCCCGCGCAAGCGTTGTCGACGCCCATACGGTAGTGCTGCATAACCACGAAGGCGAGCAGCACATCAGTGCCGCGAAGATTTTAGTTGCGACCGGCGGCTGGCCTTGGGTGCCAGACTTTCCCGGTAGTGAGTACGCCATTGATTCTAATCGCGTGTTTGACCTTGATGTGTTCCCTGAGCGTTTTTTGGTCCTTGGCGGCGGTTACATTGCCGTTGAATTTGCCAGTATTTTTAACGGGTTAGGCAGTGAGACCGAACTTATTTATCGCGGTGACTTGTTCTTGCGAGGATTCGATCAAGAAGTGCGTGAATTCACCCGTGATGAAATGGCCCGCAAAGGCGTAAACCTGCACTTCAACACTAATATTGCACAAATTGAGCAAAGTGAGAGCGCTTATCTTGTCACGTTAACCAACGGGAAAACGCTTGAAGTTGACGCGGTGCTTGCCGCCACCGGACGTCATGCCAACGTAGAAGGATTGGGGCTGGACACACTGGGGATTAAGCTCGACGAACAGGGGAAAATCCCCGTTAATGAGCGCTTTGAAACGGCGATCCCGTCGGTGCTTGCCCTTGGCGATTTAATTGCTGGGCCTGAACTTACGCCAATTGCTCTGGCAGAAGCGATGCAGTTGGTTGATATTCACTTTAAGCAGCTCACGCCAGCGGCTCTGGACTATGCCACGATTCCCACCGCGGTCTTCTGCCACCCTAATATTGGCACCGTGGGACTTTCTGAAGAAGAGGCTCGCGAACGCGGTGATATTCGCGTTTACCGTACCGATTTTCGTGCCATGAAGCATACGCTATCCGGTAGCCAAGAACGCACGCTGATGAAGCTAGTGGTCGACGACGCAAGCGATGTGGTGGTGGGTGCCCACATGGTGGGGGAGGACGCCGGCGAAATTATGCAAGGGATTGCCATTGCGGTACGCGCCGGTTTAACCAAGGCCGATTTTGATCGCACCGTCGGGATTCACCCAACGGGGGCAGAAGAGTTTGTGACGCTACGAAGCTTATCGCGGTGTTAAAGCGTTTCACCTAACCTGTTTAAGGCGAGCATTATTGGCTCGCCTTGCGATGTACCGTTGTCGATGTAAGGTTGTACGCCAGGATGGCACATCAGAAAAGTCGTCTAAACTGAACAGATGCCGTTAAGGACGTGCATCATCATGCACAAAAAACGAAGTTCATAACAAAAAATTATAGAATGGCCGGTTATAAATAATTTGATTTTTGAATTACGCAAAATCAGCTGTTATTATCTTTTTCGGAATCGCAAAAGCGAAGCATAACTATGACCACCCCAATACAGCCGTTTACTCCCTCTGCGGATCTTATTCGACCCACTGTCGCCGATGCGGTTGTGGGACACGCGGAAACCCCCCTTTTTATCCGTAAGCCTAACGCTGACGATGGTTGGGGCATTTATGAACTGATCAAATCATGCCCTCCGTTGGACGTGAATTCCGCTTATGCTTATTTGTTGCTTGCCACACAGTTCAGAGATACCTGTGCGGTGGCAACCAATGAAGAAGGTGAAGTGGTGGGATTTGTATCGGGTTACGTTAAAGACAATGCGCCCGATACCTATTTTCTTTGGCAGGTTGCCGTAGGCGAAAAAGCGCGTGGAACCGGTCTAGCCCGCCGTTTAGTTGAAGCGATCATGTCACGCCCTGAACTAAACGACGTACATCACCTGGAAACCACGATCACACCAGATAATTTGGCTTCGTGGGGACTCTTTCGCCGCCTAGCGGCACGTTGGCAAGCCCCGCTAAACAGCCGCGAATACTTTTCTACCGAGCAGCTAGGTGGCGAGCATGATCCGGAAAACTTGGTGCGCATCGGTCCTTTCCAAACTGATACGATTTAGCGCAACGTTTTCCCGCTCGTGTTAAGACCAACGTCTCTCTTTTAATTTTGCACCACCAGTTATTGTCACAACGATCAAAGGAGTTCGCTAATGCAGACCCAGACGCTTGAACGTATGGAATCGAATGTACGTACCTATTCACGCTCTTTCCCGGTAGTGTTTACCAAGGCGCAAAACGCGCGCTTAACCGATGAGGAAGGCCGTGAGTATATCGATTTCCTCGCCGGCGCTGGCACGCTTAACTACGGCCACAACAACCCGCACATGAAAGAAGCGTTGGTGGAATACCTTGCCGGTGACGGTATCGTTCACGCTCTGGATATGTGGACAGAAGCTAAGCGCGACTATTTTGACGCGCTGGAAACGCTGATTTTTAAACCGCGAGGCTTGGACTACAAAGTTCACTTGCCAGGGCCAACGGGCACCAACGCAGTAGAAGCAGCGATTCGCCTTGCGCGCGTTGCCAAAGGCCGTCCTAATATTGTCACGTTTACCAATGGTTTCCACGGCGTCACGATGGGGGCGCTCGCCACCACCGGTAATCGCAAGTTCCGCGAAGCCACTGGTGGTATTCCGACTCAGGGCGCAAGCTTTTTGCCCTTTGACGGCTACATGGGTGAGCATACCGACACGTTGGATTACTTTGAAAAGCTGCTCAAAGACAAATCCGGTGGTTTGGATGTACCAGCGGGCGTGATCGTTGAAACCGTGCAAGGCGAGGGCGGTATTAACGTAGCCGGCCTCGAGTGGTTAAAGCGCTTGGAAGACATCTGTCGCGAGCATGACATTCTGTTGATCGTCGATGATATTCAAGCGGGCTGTGGACGCACCGGAAAATTTTTCAGTTTTGAACACGCCGGTATCGTTCCTGACATCATTACCAATTCTAAATCGCTCTCTGGCTTTGGTTTGCCGTTTGCGCATGTGCTAATGCGTCCCGAGTTGGACCAGTGGAAGCCGGGGCAATATAACGGCACGTTCCGTGGCTTTAGTCTCGCCATGGTCACGGCAACCGCGGCGCTCAAAAAGTACTGGAGCGACGATACCTTTGAGCGTGATGTGCAGCGTAAAGCCCGTATCGTGGAAGAGCGTTTCCAAAAGCTGGCGGCGATGCTGAGCGATAACGGTATGCCGGCAACAGAGCGCGGTCGTGGTTTGATGCGAGGTATCGATGTGGTATCCGGCGATATTGCCGATAAAATCACAAGCAAAGCGTTTGAACACGGCCTGATCATCGAAACCAGCGGTCAAGATGGCGAAGTCGTCAAATGTCTGTGCCCGCTTACCATTACCGATGAAGACCTGCTAGAAGGCTTGGATATTCTTGAAGCGAGCGTTAATGCTGTCATTAGCGAATAAGCCCAGATAATATGAAACTGATAGCATGAAACAGATAGTAAGAAACAGATAGTATGAAAACTGATAGGGCGGCTCGGTACAGAGTCGCTTCAAACGAGGAAAAGATATGATCGTTCGTAATATAGAAGAAGCTCGTCAGTCAGATCGCCTAGTCAAAGCGGAAAATGGCAACTGGGATAGCACGCGTCTGGTACTGGCAAACGACGGCGGCAATTTCTCATTCCACATCACGCGTATCTTTGAAGGTACGGAAACGCATATTCACTACAAGCACCACTACGAATCCGTCTACTGCATTGAAGGCGAAGGCGAAGTGGAAACGTTGGCTGACGGAAAAATTTGGCCGATCAAGCCCGGTGATATTTACATTCTCGATCAGCACGATGACCATTTGTTACGTGCCCATAAAACCATGCACTTGGCTTGCGTTTTCACGCCGCCCATTACGGGGAATGAAATCCACCGCGAAGACGGCTCTTACGCACCCGCCGACGATTGATGTCATATCCATCATATTGTCGAGCCCGCTGACTATTTGCCAGCGGGCTTTTTAGTGCTTTCAACTCGCTATTGCTGCTCGAAAATCAACGTGATTTCGCCTAACGTTAGACCAAACTTGCGCATGGCAGTACGGTTAATAAGACGCCCATCCGATTGAAGATACATCCAGTCGTCCATCGTAAAACGAATTGTGCGACCGCTGATCTCAATGTCTAGTGGATAGCGCATATGAAACGCATTCCCGTATTGGCGGGCTTCAACATTACCTTCAACATCGCTTGCACGGCCAATCCAGAGATGTTCTTCGACACGTTCAAACGTCCACACGCGGCGGTCGGTCTCGCCGTCGGCAAACACAAAAGACTCGTCTAACGTTAGGGTATCGCCATCATAGTCACCGGCGATATCGACGGTAAATTGACGTTGTAATTCGCCACTGTAATCTTGAACTATTCCCCAAGCACGCGTGCTGCCGGCAAAATACTCGCCAATATCCAGTTTGGGTTCGCGATCAGCGTATTGTTCAATATCAACACCTGAACAGCCTGCAAGTATTAGAAAGGCAAGCGCCAAACACCAACGACGATAATACGTAGGAATAACCCGATTAAGAAAAGCATGTTGGACCATAAGCACCTCCAAAACGATGCAAACATTATATTGCGTAAAGTAATGGTAGGGTATTTTCGGGATAAGTGCAGCTATTAGCCATAAAGTGAAAATAATAATTACGAGCCATTTGAGTACGCATAATATATATTATGTTAAATCATATTGGACACTACAAAGACAACTCCTTATTATCCAATTCTTGTAAATAAAGGATGTGCCAAACCATGCGCCACGGTTCCATTTGGGTAGCAGCAATTCTGTCACTATCGTTAACAGGATGCGCATTGCTGCAGCCTGATAACGATACTCCTCCCCCCCTCAGCGAGCCGGCCTTTCATGCGCGCATCAACGAGCTAACCCAGAACATCTCCACACAGTGCAACCCACCCGAAACGTTGGCGCAGGCCCAACGCGAGCGGCAAGCATTAACCGCTGATGTGCGTGAAGTAGGGAGCTTATTACGCCAATTACGCGGCGACATTCAATCGTTGCAGGCCAGTGGCGGTGAGCCGATAATCATTCGTGAAGAGTGTGAAACCCGTGATGTACTAGATACCAAAACCCTGCTTGGTCGCAATGAGTGGATTGGCCTACCCGGTATCGGCACCTACTTAAAAGCTCGCATTGATTCCGGTGCTAACACCTCGTCGCTTTCTGCCCGAGAAGTCACGCGCTTTGAACGTGACGGCGAAAATTGGGTGCGGTTCAAACTTGCTCTTAATGACGATGATGTTGCGGTGGAGGAAAAGCGTAATGAGTGGATTGAAGCGCCGGTTAAGCGGCGTGTACGTGTTATTCAATCCGCAAATGATGAGGGTGATTCGAGGCCCGTTATATCACTATTGACGACGCTTGGCCCAATGCGCGAAAACGTCGAATTTACGCTTACAAACCGTTCGCACTTAAGTTACCCGGTTCTGCTAGGTCGTCGTTTTTTACTCGATATTGCGCTTATCGATGTTGCAGAAACCTACCTGCATTCACGCCCTGAATTCCCCGGCGGTGAGCCAGCGGAAGCAGCAGCCGCTGATGAAGCTGTCGACCAAGATGATAACGAAGAGTAGCGCTATCAAGCGCGCTTAACACTAAACATAAGGGCTTGATGCATGTCTCGGCTTCCTTTTTATGCCATTGTTGGCCTTTTACTTATTGCGGGTATCGCCATGAGCGTTCACCGGCATGTACAGTTTGAGATTCCCTGGCTTCCCGGCGAACAGCGCCAAGTGTGGGAAGTGGAAGCGATGATAAACTTTAACGCGCAAAATGGCCCTGTGGAAGTTGACTTCTCTCTGCCCTCTCACCAACAAGGGTTTCGCGTGTTAACCGAGAACACGGCCTCCTCTGGCTATGGCTTGGCCTACCACGCTGACGAGTTTGGGCGTCGTGCTCAGTGGACCATCCGCGATGCGGCAGGCAGCCAGCAACTGTATTATTCAGCGCAAATTCTTGTTTCGCCTGACGCTCAAGCAGCACAACAAACAGCGCCTGCCCTTCCGCCTGCAACGCCGTGGGAGCGCCCTTACGGCACTGCTGCCACCGAGGTGATCGAGCAGGCTTGGGCACGCAGTGCCGACAATGCCACCTTCGCCCGAGAGTTAATCCGTGATGTTAACGGTGATCGCCAAGGAGAGAATGCCCGTCTTTTGTTGACCCAGTTTGAGTCTACAGAATTACTTGTGCGGCTCTTGAACCAAGCCGGTGTTAAAGCACGTGCAATTAGCGGTTTGATGCTGGAAGATGGCCGCCGCCGGCAAACCTTGAGTAACTGGATTCAGGTATTTAGCGACAACGAAGATCAGTGGTGGCTATTCCATCCGAAGAGCGGTAAACAAGGCAAGCCAGAGAACTTGCTGCTTTGGGAAACGGGCGGCCAAGCCGTTCTTGAAGTACAAGGCGGAACGAATTCGCGTGTCACCTTCTCGATGCTTACCCACTCTCAGCCCGCGTCAGCGGCTGTGCGCAATCATTTATCCGATAACACCCTGCTGAATTTTTCTATTCACAGTTTGCCACTCGAAGAGCAGGCGCTTTTCCAAACGATTCTGCTGATTCCAATTGGCGCGCTGATGGTGGTGTTGCTACGTGTACTTGTCGGGATCAAAACATCCGGCACTTTTATGCCGGTATTAATTGCCTTGGCTTTTATTCAAACGTCACTTTCAACCGGTTTGATAGGCTTTTTACTCGTAGTGTCAGTCGGCCTTGTGATCCGCAATTATCTGTCGTATTTGAACCTACTGCTTGTCGCGAGGGTATCGGCGGTTATCATCACCGTCATTGCGATTATTTCTGTTTTCTCTGTATTAGCATACCGAATAGGGCTAAATGCGGGGCTGACCATAACGTTCTTCCCGATGATCATTTTGGCCTGGACCATTGAGCGCATGTCGATTCTTTGGGAAGAAGAAGGCCCTAAAGAAGTACTTATGCAAGGGGGTGGCAGCCTAGTCACGGCGGTATTGGCCTTTTTGGCGATGAATAACCCTGTGGTGCGCCACATCACGTTCAACTTCTTAGGTGTGCAGTTTATTTTAATGGCGTTAATACTGATTTTGGGTAATTACACAGGCTATCGCCTACTGGAGTTGCGTCGCTTTAAACCCATCACCGATGACGAGCCGAAATCATGAGCTGGTGGCAGCAATGGACGTGGCCGTCGCGACTGCGCAGCAAAGGCATTATCGGGATGAACCGCCGCAATATTCGTTACATTGGGCGCTACAATAATCGCCGCTTGTATCCACTGGTGGACGATAAGCTCAAAACGAAACTGCTTGCGCAATCACACGGTATCACCACCCCTGCCCTTATCGGCACAGTAGAAACGCAGTTTGGCGTTAAGCACATTGGCGATATTCTCAAAGGCCACCAAGGATTTGTGATCAAGCCAGCGAAAGGCAGCGGAGGTAAAGGCATATTAGTCATTGAGCGAGTCAGCGACGCTAATGACTTTATTAAGCCAAGTGGCGTTCGCCTTTCACTCACGGATGTCGAGCGGCACGTCTCCAATATCCTCTCAGGCCTTTATTCGCTTGGCGGCTCGCCTGACGTGGCCGTGATCGAAACGCTTATCAACTTTGATGAAAGTCTGATGGCCTATAGCTACGAGGGTGTGCCCGATATCCGCGTGATCATCTTTAACGGCTACCCTGTGATGGCGATGATGCGTTTATCAACGGCCGCCTCCGATGGCAAAGCCAACTTACACCAAGGGGCCGTCGGTGTTGGGCTCGATATGGCAAGCGGTTACGCGTTGCGCGGCGTGCAGTTTGATCGTTCTTGCACCCATCACCCGGATACGGGTCGCGACCTTGCAAGCTTGGTGGTGCCGCAGTGGGAAACGCTGCTGAACCTGGCCGCCAGCTGCTATGAAATGACCGGGCTGGGCTATTTAGGCACCGATATGGTGCTAGATCGACAACACGGCCCAATGCTGCTGGAATTAAACGCCCGTCCCGGGCTTGCCATCCAAATGACTAACGGCGAAGGCTTACGGCGGCGTTTAGACCTGATTGAGCGCCAACCCAGCGGCGTGTCACCTGAAAAGCGCGTTGCTTTTGCTCAGCACCACTTCGCCCGCCGCAGTGAACTGCTCGACAGCACTGACACACCGTTGCCAAGCGCGTAAACTGCGTGAACGATAGACGTACAGAGGGGGCTATGCCTCAAACAACCGCATTACTTCAGCAAGCCACTTCTCAATGCCAAGCACGCGGCGTGAGATTCACGCCAATCCGTCGCAAGGTCCTCGCACTAATTGCCCAAAGTGGCGGTGGCTTAAAGGCTTACGACCTGCTGGATAAGCTCTCCACCGAACATGCCGCCGCGCGCCCACCGACGGTATATCGAGCGCTCGATTTTTTGATCGAGCAAGGGTTGGTCCATCGTATTGAGTCACAAAACGCTTATGTCGCCTGCGCTTGCCCGGAGCACGCCCACGGTTTTCAATTGTTGATTTGTCGCCGCTGCGGACATGTGGAAGAGATACACTTAGACGAAATTAGCGACCAGCTCGCTGCCCGCGCCGAACGCAAAGGCTTTCGTGTTGAGCGTCAAACCATTGAACTGCAAGGCCTATGTGCTGTTTGTCAAACCGAGCGGGCGTAATCCATCCTTACGCCACCATTGTGGCTAATTTCTTGTCCATGAGTTAACGATATGTCAGCGTTATTCAAGCAGCTAGAAAGTGCCAACCGCGATGACACCCTGCCCTCCACTTCTGACCTCCTCGATGCTATTAAGTATAACGAGCAAGGATTGATTCCCGCTATCGCCCAGCAGTTTGATAGCGGCGAGGTGTTAATGATGGCATGGATGAACCGAGAGGCATTGGAAGAGACACTCCGTACTGGCCGCGTCTGTTACTACTCGCGTTCGCGGGGCAAATTATGGCGTAAAGGCGAGTCATCGGGTCAGCAACAACAGTTAAAATCCGCCGCTTTGGATTGTGATGGCGATACGCTGTTGCTCCAAGTGGAGCAAACGGGGCCTGCTTGCCATACCGGGCGGCGCAGCTGCTTTTATTTAGACATCAATGCATCAGATGCGCGTATCACGAGTGAACCACTCATTGACCCTGCTGAGCTCTATGGTTAACGCACTTAAGCGCGGCCTTATCCGACTCAAAGCGTCGTTACGCTGGTGTTGGGTAACATTGCTGGTCGGGCTGATAAGAGGCTATCAACTGGTGATTAGCCCTCTGCTCGGTCCGCGCTGTCGGTTTTGGCCGAGCTGTTCTTCTTACACGATTGAAGCAATTCAGGTACACGGGCCGTCAAAAGGTACCTGGATGGCAATTAAGCGCATAATCAAATGCCACCCGGGAAGCGACGGCGGATTAGACCCTGTCCCTGGCGGCCCGAGCGAAAAGCTCTGTGAAGAAGACGAAGAACTTTGTTGCTCGCCTAATGAGCCTCCCAAGCTCAAGTAGCGCTTTGAGCCACGCCATAAATGCGCTCAAGCATCGCGTGTAGGCCGTTACTGCGCGTTGGAGAAAGGTGCTTATCCAGCCCCAGGTCGCCCAGAAAATGCGGCTGGGTCGCCGTGATTTCCTCGGCGGTGCGTTCATTATAAATGCGCAGCAGCACCGCGATTAGCCCCGAGACAATTGCCGCATCCGAAGTGGCGTTGAAAATAAGCTGATTACCCTGCTGCTCGTGGCGTACCCAAACATTGGACTGGCAGCCTTGAATTTTATACTCGTCGGTTTTCCATTCATCTGGGAAATCCGGTAGCGCCTTGCCCATATCGATAATGTATTGATAACGATCCATCCAGTTATCAAACATCTCAAACTCTTCAATTAGCTCTTGCTGCGCCTGCTCAGTGCTCATTACGCGCCCTTTTATCGGTATGGATTAGAGAAGTGAAAGCTACTGCATTATAACGCGTTTACTCTTGATCCGGCGAAGACGCTAACGGATAAAGCGCCGTCAACCGATGGCGTTGTTGTTCATCGTGCCACTGATGCGCCTCCGTGTGCAGGTAGCGTGATGTTGTTTCCAATCGGGCGTGGCGAGCACTCTCTGCCAAATAACGCAGGCTAACCCCGGCTTGCGCTTGATGAGTGATAGCCGTATGGCGCAGCCAATGCGGGGTGGCGCGTTGCAGTGCTGCGATATAGGCAAGCGACCCTTCTTCGTCTTCGAGTGTTTTGGCGGCGGCGTTAAAGCTCGCGCAAATTAAACGGTAAAGCTGATTGTCGCTAATGCCACGCTTACTGTCCAACGCGCGTAGCAGTGGCGTAGCTTCTTGATACGCGGGCTGAGGCGGCAAGCCCAACGTTTTGCGCCATTCGGTGAGATAGATAAAAAAATCATCCGGCACCGGTACGTGCGCGAGCTTGTCGCCCTTCCCTACCACTTGCCACCACCAACGACCTTCGCGGCGGTAGAAATCGCCCATTTGCGCTGCGGCCATTTCGCTAATGCGCGGCGCCAGTAGATAAGCAAAGGCAAAGATGATCTGTTGCCTTGCTCGCTCAAAATGCGCACGAGGACTCGCATTTGGCAGCGGGCGATGCAGCCAGCGCCAAAACCACGCCCATAACGGTTGCTCAAAATAACGCTCTACCTGACGCGTTTGGTTATTCAGGCGCCGGGACTTATCACGCATCAACCGAAAGGGATTGTATGCCACCCACCCGGCTTCCACTAACCAACTGTACATGCCCTGCAAGATGACCAAGCTTTGCCGCCGGCTTGCTGGTGATAATGGCCCGCGCATCGGTCGCCACTCTGGGTGATGGCGAGGTTTAGTTGGCCCGACCCATCGTGCCCGCGGCTGCGGGTCGGCGAGAAAGCCTTCAAAGCGTGATAGGCAATGACGATCCACCTCGTTAAGTGTCCGTTCTTCTGTATATAGCCACAGCATCAGCCGTTCGGCCTCTCGGCGATACGCACGCTGGGTTTGCGGGCTTTCGCGGTACTCAGCAAGCCAATGCGTCACAGCGTCTACATCATTATTAGCGTCAATGCGCTGTTCTGCGCGGCTGGGTAGTGCGTCCTGCTCCCCTATTACATTCATGTTTGCTAGGTGATGCAGCGCGGGTATGGCGGGTTTTGGCTCTTTCACGAAGGCTCCTTTCAAGCTAAGTGCCTAATCTGCCAGTACGCTCGGAAAAATTCAAGATAAGACGGGTAATCTTGAATTTATACGCTATACCATAAATAGAATTACATAATACGTAATATGTAATTATTGCGCTTTTCGGGTACGCAACGCACAATAGTGGCGTTAATTTCCGGGCGAATCTTGCTTTAAGCCTCTTCAACATTTTCAGGAGCTTTGAATGGCACGCAACGGCATTCAATACAGCGATGTACAACACGCCATTGACCAGCTGATTTCACGCGGTGATACACCCAGCGTGCAACGCATTCGCGAGGTCTTAGGTACCGGCAGTTTCACGACCATCAGCGAGCACTTTCGCCACTGGCGCAGTGAACGCGCGCAAAACCGCGACATCCCACCCCCCAAAGGCGTCCCCGAGGTCATCGTTACGCTGGCCTCGGATATGTGGCAGCAGGCACAAGAGGTCGCGAATGAAGGCCTCGCCCACTACCGCGAAGAGGCAGACCGCAAAGTGGCTGACGCACAAACGCAGGCTAAAGACGCGCAAACGCACGCGGCCAATGCCGCACAACGCGAAAGCGCGCTTGCTGAGCACCTGCGTCACATAGAGGCACGATTAGAAAGTTTAAGCGGCGATCTTGCTGAAGCGACTACACAGTGTGCGCGCTGGAAAGCAGAAAATGAGCACCATGAACAACAGCTAAAAGCGGCCAATAGCCAGCTCGAAGCGTTAGCCCAACAGCGCAACGAGCAGGAAGAGCAAAGCCGCATAACACTCGTGCAACAGCGTCAAGCATGGGAGGAAAAACTCGTTCAGGAACAGCAGCGTAACGAGGCAACGGAAGGCAAACTGATGGGACTTTTGGATAGCGTGCGACAGGAATATGCGGAAGAGGAAAAAGCGCTAAATAAGCGCCTACAGCAGCTTGAGAAACGACTTGAAGCCCTTGGCGATAGCGTAAAAGACGAGCAAAAAACACGCCACCAGGCAGAAACGCGACAAAAAGCGGCCGAGCAGCGACTCGCGCAAGAAAAACAAACCACTCAGCAACATGAAGAAGAAACTAAGCGCCTACAAAGCGAGCTCGATAGCGTTCGGCAAACCCTTAACAAAACTCAGCGCGAGCATGAAACGCTGACAAAACGTCAATCCGAGCAGTGGCAAAACGAGCTATGGCAAAGCGTTCAAGCACTTCAACGCCAAGTCTCCAGCCTGCCTGACTCACTACGCGCACAAGTACGGCGTGAAGACAAAAATGAAAACGCCCCGCGTTAAGCAGGGCGTGATATAAAGCGATAAGGCATGAATATACTGGCTGAACTATAGCTTAACGGTAATAAGCATTGGTGGTGTCGGAGTGATCGGTCACGTCACGAATACCCGCAAGCTCAGGAATACGCTCAATAAGTGTTTTTTCCACGCCATCTTTCAGCGTTAAATCCACTGCCGCACAGCCTTGGCAACCGCCACCAAAGGCGAGTATTGCCACTTGATCTTCGGTGAGTTCAACCAGCTTAATTTCACCGCCATGCGCGGCAAGCCCAGGGTTGATTTCACTATAGAGCACATAGTTCACGCGATCTTCCAAAGGGCTATCGGCGTTCACCTTGGGCATCTTGGCATTGGGCGCTTTGATCGTGAGCTGCCCACCCATGCGGTCAGCATTAAAATCCACCACCGCCTCGTCTAAAAACGGCAGGCTGTTTTTATCCAGAAAGACGTTAATCTTTTCAAGCTCAATCTTTTGATCGGTGGGCTCTTCCTCACCAGGGCGGCAGTAAGCCAGGCAAGTTTCCGCATACGGCGTACCCGGTTGAGTAATAAAGATACGCACCGCGATGCCCTCAACATTTTGCTTTTCCAAAAGCTCAGCCAGGTAATCTTGGGCGCTGTCGGTAATCTCGATACCTTTCACTTCTTCTACGGTGTCTTCTGCTGTCGTGCTCATGAGGGGTGTTTTCCTCCCGTGGCAGTGGCAATGGCCACTTCACATTTCATTTGTGACTATTTTCAGTTATGACTATGGTAAGCCAAAACTAGCTGCCGACACAATCCCGACCGTTTTACTAGGCTTTTCCCGCGAGGGCAGCTGCCACCGCGCACGCGCTCTGCTATCATACTCATCTTTTTATTATCTTATTAATAACACCCTCTTTGCCGCTGGCTACCGCGGCACTGATGACGTTTACTGTGACGCTGGAGATCTCCCCCTGCCATGTCTGCTAGTGCCTTGACCGCAACGCCTACTCAACGTGTTGAATCCTCATTAAAAAACGTGCTTAAAAACGCCCTTGAGCAGCGAATCATGATCCTCGACGGCGGCATGGGTACCATGCTGCAAAATGCCGAGCTGAGCGAAGGGGAGTTTCGGGGCGAGCGCTTTCGTGACTGGCCATCGGACCTTAAAGGCAATAATGACCTATTAGCGCTGACGTGCCCCGATGTCGTGACGCGGATCCATCGTGACTATCTTGAAGCCGGCGCCGACATTATTGAAACCAACACGTTCAATAGTACTCGCCTGTCGCAGTCGGATTACGGCATGGAAGATTTAGTGCCGGAAATCAACCGAGAGTCGGCGCGTCTGGCACGCGAAGTATGCGATGCGGTTACCCGCGAAACCGGCGTACCACGTTTTGTTGCCGGTGTGTTGGGTCCGACGTCGCGCACGGCGTCACTTTCCCCGGATGTTAACGACCCAGCCAAGCGTAATGTCACCTTCGATGAGCTTTGCGAGAACTACCGCGAAGCCGCCATTGCCCTAATCGAAGGCGGCGCCGACCTGTTTCTCATCGAGACAATTTTCGACACGCTCAACGCCAAAGCCGCCATTTATGCGTTAGAAGCGTTATTCGACGACCGCGGCGAACGCTTGCCGGTAATGATTTCTGGCACCATCACCGATGCCTCTGGCCGCACTCTTTCCGGACAAACGACCGAAGCGTTTTGGAACTCGGTTCGCCACGCTCAACCTCTTTCAATTGGACTGAACTGCGCGCTGGGTGCTGAGGAATTACGCCCTTACTTGGAAGAGCTTTCCACCAAAGCCGATACCTTTGTTTCAGCTCACCCAAACGCTGGGCTGCCTAACGAATTCGGTGAATACGATCAAACGCCAGAAGAAATGGCAGCCATTGTCAGCGAGTTCGCCCAAAGCGGGCTGGTCAATATTATCGGCGGCTGCTGTGGTTCCTCGCCGGAACACATCCGCGCGATTGCGGAATCCGTCGCGGACATGGCACCGCGCAAAATTCCCACGCGCAACGCAGCCTGCCGCTTGTCGGGGCTTGAACCGTTTAATATTGCGGCTGACTCGCTGTTCGTCAACGTCGGCGAGCGCACTAACGTCACTGGCTCGGCGCGCTTTAAGCGTTTGATCGTGGAGGAATACTTCACTACGGCGTTAGAAGTTGCACTAGAGCAGGTCGAAAACGGCGCGCAGATCATCGATATCAACATGGATGAGGGCATGTTGGAGTCGCAGGAAGCCATGGTGCGCTTTCTCAACCTGATCGCCGGTGAGCCCGATATTGCCCGCGTACCGATCATGATCGATTCCTCCAAGTGGGAAATTATCGAGGCCGGCTTGCAGTGCGTGCAGGGCAAGGCGGTCGTCAACTCGATCTCGCTCAAAGAGGGGGAAGCGGCCTTTCGCGAACAGGCAACCAAGTGCCGCCGCTTCGGTGCTGCTATTGTCGTCATGGCGTTCGATGAAGAGGGCCAAGCCGATACCTTTGCGCGTAAAACCGAGATTTGCCAGCGCGCTTACCGCCTGCTGGTTGATGAGATCGGCTTCCCGGCGGAGGACATTATTTTCGACCCCAATATTTTTGCCATTGCTACCGGCATTGAGGAACACAACAACTACGCCGTTGATTTTATCGAGGCGACACAGTGGATTCGTGAACACCTACCCCACGCCATGGTCTCCGGTGGTGTGTCTAACGTTTCGTTCTCGTTTCGCGGCAACAACGCGGTGCGCGAGGCGATCCACTCCGTTTTCCTCTACTACGCCATTCGCGCGGGCCTCACCATGGGAATCGTCAACGCCGGCCAGCTAGCGGTATATGACGACTTACCCAACGAGTTGCGTGAAGCCGTTGAAGACGTGGTGCTCAACCGCCGCGATGACGCCACCGAGCGTCTCTTAGATATCGCTGAACAATACAAAGGCGACGGTAGCGGCGCGGCGAAAAAAGAGGACCTTGCTTGGCGTAGCTGGGAAGTTAACCAGCGCATCCAGCATGCGTTGGTCAAAGGCGTGACAGCCTACATCGAAGAGGACACGGAAGAGGCGCGTCAAGCCGCCGCCCGCCCCATTGAGGTCATCGAAGGTCCACTCATGGATGGCATGAACGTAGTGGGCGACTTGTTCGGTGACGGTAAAATGTTCCTGCCCCAGGTAGTAAAATCAGCCCGCGTGATGAAGCAGGCAGTGGCGTATCTCATTCCTTACATCGAAGAGGAAAAGGCCGAGCTTTCCCAAGGGGAAAGCCAGACTAAGGGCAAGATCGTCATGGCGACCGTTAAAGGGGATGTCCATGATATCGGCAAAAACATCGTCGGCGTTGTTCTGCAGTGCAATAACTACGAAGTCATTGACCTCGGCGTAATGGTGCCCACCGAAAAGATTTTGCAGGCCGCCGAGGAGCATAATGCTGATATTATTGGCCTTTCAGGCCTGATCACGCCGTCGCTGGATGAGATGGTTCACGTCGCTAAAGAAATGCAGCGTCGCGGCATGAGTCTGCCGCTGTTGATCGGCGGTGCCACGACGTCAAAAGCGCACACCGCGGTGAAAATCGAGCCGCAATACGAACACCCGGTGATCTATGTCACCGACGCGTCGCGAGCGGTTGGTGTCGCGGGTCGTTTGCTCACTCCCAACCTTAAAACACCTTACGTCGCCGAAATTCGCGAAGAGTACGAAAAAGTCCGCGAGCGTAATGCTAAACGCCGCCCCAAAGCGGCTGACCTAAGCTATGAGCAGGCGCGCAAGCGACGCTTTCGTACCGATTGGGCTGCCTATACCCCGCCAACACCTAACGTTGCCGGTCTCACGGTTTTCGATGATTACGACCTTGAGGAACTTATCGAACGTATCGACTGGACGCCTTTCTTCATGAGCTGGCAGTTGGCGGGTAAATTCCCCAAGATTTTGGATGATGAAAAAGTTGGCGAAGTCGCACGCAACCTATTTACCGATGCGCAGAAGATGTTGCGTAAACTGGTCGATGAAAAACGTGTTCAGGCACGCGGAGTGATCGGTTTTTGGCCCGCAAATACCGTGGATGACGATATGATTGAAGTCTACCGCGACGATGAGCGACGCGACGTGGTGGAGCAGCTACACCACATTCGTCAGCAAACTACCAAAGGGCGCGATGGACTCTGCTATAGCCTGGCCGATTTTATTGCGCCAAAAGCGAGCGAAACGCCCGATTGGATCGGCGGCTTTGCGGTTACCACCGGGCACGGTGTGCACGCACTAAGTAAAGCCTATGAGGCCGCTGGCGACGACTACAACGCCATTATGGTTCAGGCACTCACCGACCGTTTGGCCGAGGCATTTGCCGAGCGCATGCACGAACGCGTGCGCAAGGAATTCTGGGGCTATGTCCCCGAAGAATCGCTGCATAACGATGCCCTTATTGCGGAAAAATACCAGGGCATTCGTCCTGCACCGGGCTACCCGGCCTGCCCCGATCACACCGAAAAAGCCACGCTCTTTCGTTTGCTCAATGCCAGCAATAACACCGGCCTTGAATTAACCGAGAACTTTGCCATGTGGCCGGCGGCAGCGGTATCGGGGTGGTATTTCTCCCATCCCCAATCAAAGTATTTTTCGACGGGAAAAATCACCCGCGATCAAGTCGAAGTCCTCGCAGAACGTAAAGGCATGACGCTTACCGAACTAGAGCGTTGGCTTGCTCCTGTGCTGTCTTACGATCCGAGCTAACCCGTGGTATTGATGGGCCATCGGCGGGGTAAAGTCATGCGCTTGGCGCTGCCGATCATGCTGGGCATGCTGTCGCAAAGCGTCCTGAACCTTATCGACGCCGCTCTGGTCGGCTCACTGGGTGAGGTCGCCCTCGCCGGCGTTGGTATCGGTGGCTATGCCATGTTCATGATAACGGCGCTCGTCTCCGGGCTATCATCGGGGGTGCAAGCGCAAACTGCGCAACGTACCGGAGCGCAATGCGCCACCCCGGCTCAACCACTTAACGCTGGGCTACTGATCGCACTTGGGGTGGGGCTTCCTTTAACGCTAATGGCTTGGTGGCAAGCACCGTTTCTCATTCGGCTAATGACGCAAACGACCGATGTACATAGCGTCGCCGTGGATTATTTTCGCTGGCGCGTGGTGTCGCTTAGTGCCATCGCGATGACGCTGTGTTTTCGTGGTTATTGGAATGGTCGCCAATATACGTCCCTCTACCTGCGTATTATTGTCAGTGTTCACGTGCTTAATGTGTTCATTAGCATCGGACTGATTTTTGGCTACGCAGGGCTGCCGCAAATGGGGGCCAGCGGTGCAGGCGCTGGAACCACGCTGTCAATCTTCATCGGGCTAGTGGCATGGCTTTTAGTCAGTGTTAAAGGGGCTTGTCAGCAGGGTTTTTTGCAGCATTTGCCGTCCTCTCAGCAAATACGTCAGACGCTGGTGCTAGCATTCCCCCACTCCTTCCAGCAACTTTGGTTTGCCGCCGGCTACGCGGTGTTAATCTGGATGCTTAGCCAAATTGATACCGCCAGCGTCGCTGTGGGTCACGTACTGATTAACTTATCGCTTTTGATGATTTTACCTGGCGTGGGGTTGGGCATCGCAGCCATGAGCCTGGTCGGTGACGCGCTAGGACGGGAGGCCCGCCAGGAGGCACATCGCTGGGGTTGGGATGCCCTTGGCGTTGCTTGGCGACTACTTGCCCTGTTAGCGCTTCCGATGCTGTTATTCCCTAGTACGTTGCTGGGGCTGTTTTTTCACCAAGAGGCATTAATTGCTCTCGGTCGGCTACCGCTTCAGCTTACGGGGGCCATGATTGTACTCGATGCCGCCGCGTTGGTGCTCGCGCAGGCACTGATGGGCGCTGGCGCCCAGCGCACTGTGATGATGTTAACGCTGAGTATGCAGTGGCTGTTGTTTTTACCGCTGGCCTGGTGGGTCGGGGTTGTCCATGAATATGGCCTCACTGGGATTTGGCTCGTGCAGCTGATGTACCGCTTACTCAATTCACTGGCGTTTGTATGGGTATGGCAGCGTCGACGCTGGGCATCCCCTTTGTAAGCGCTCTTTAAATACCATTTAGAAATAAAAAGATAATTATGTATTCTTTTGTGGAATAATTGGCCCGCGTTAAGGTGTTTCAACTCTTAGCTCTCGTTGTTTGGTTAACCACCTTGGCTAACAACAGCGTGTCGCTGCGCTCGACACCTTCGCATTAAGCAGGACCGTGCCCCATGTACCGCTATGATACCTATGACCAAACGCTGGTAGATGAGCGCGTCGCTCAGTTTCGCGATCAAATGGATCGCTACCGCGACGGGCGTTTGGGAGAAGAAGAGTTTCGTCCACTGCGTTTGCAGAATGGTCTCTATATCCAACGCCATGCGCCCATGCTGCGCATTGCGATCCCTTACGGCATGTTGGCTGGCCATCAGCTGCGTGCGCTAGGGGATATTACCCGTCGCTACGATCGCGGTTATGGTCACTTCACCACGCGCCAAAATCTGCAGCTCAACTGGCCTGCCCTGGAAGATGTGCCCGACATTCTGGCGGATCTGGCGAAAGTTCAGATGCACGCAATCCAGACCAGCGGCAACTGCATTCGTAATACCACCAGCGACCAGTTTGCCGGTATTGCCAACGATGAAGTGGAAGATCCGCGTCCCTGGTGCGAGCTGATCCGTCAATGGTCAACGCTACACCCTGAATTTGCTTATCTGCCGCGCAAGTTCAAGATCGCCGTTAGCGGTGCTTCCCAGGATCGCGCGGCCATCCAGGTGCACGATATCGGCCTGCGGCTGTGGTACAACGAGGCTGGCGAACTGCGCATCAGAGTCCTTGCTGGCGGTGGCCTTGGCCGCACGCCGATGATCGCCGACGTGGTACGCGACGACCTGCCCTGGCAGCACCTGCTGACTTATCTCGAAGCGTGCGTACGGGTTTACAACCAGTTCGGGCGTCGCGATAACAAATTTAAAGCGCGGATCAAGATCCTGGTCAAGGCGCTGGGGATCGAAGAGTTCCGCCGTCGCGTCGAGGAGGAGTGGGCGCATTTAAAAGATGGCCCTCAGACGCTCAATGCTGCTGCGGTCGAGGCCGCTAAAAGCCACTTCCCCGAGCCCGAACGGCGCAGCGTGGAAGAAAGCGCGGTAGCCGATTACGAGTGCCTTCGTCAGGAAAACCGAGGTTTTGCACGCTTTGTGACCAATAACGTGACCGACCACAAGGTCTACGGCTATAAAGCCGTGACGCTATCGCTGAAGCGCCGCGAGCACGCCCCCGGCGACGTGACGGCTGACCAAATGGACGCCATCGCCAACCTCGCTAATCGTTACAGCTTCGGTGAAGTCCGCGTTACCCACGAGCAGAACTTGGTGCTTTCCGACGTGCCGGTGGACGAGCTGGAAGCCCTTTGGCAAGCGCTTGAAGCGCTGGGCATAGCCAACCCGACGGTGGGCACGCTCAACGACATCATCTGCTGCCCTGGCGGCGATTACTGCAGCCTGGCTAACGCGGTGTCGATACCGATCGCCCAGGCATTACAGGAACGCTTTGAAGACCTCGATTTCCTTTACGACCTGGGGCCGCTGGATTTGAACATTTCCGGCTGCATGAATGCCTGTGGTCACCACCACGTGGGCCATATTGGCATTTTGGGCGTCGATAAAAAAGGTGAGGAATACTACCAGATATCGATTGGCGGCAACTCGACCGATGATGCCTCATTAGGCAAGATCCTCGGCCCCTCCTTCTTTCGTGAAGACGTGCCCGGTGTCGTCGAAAAAGTGCTGGAAGTCTACGTGGCCCAGCGCCATGAAGATGAACGCTTTCTGGACACTTATCGCCGGATTGGACTGAAACCCTTCAAGGAGCGTGTTTATGCCGCCTAATGACAAGCAGGCCGATGCGGTAGAGCTGGCGCCGGTTCATGCTGATTACCTGATCGCCAATGGCGAACTGGCGGCGGAAAACGCCTGGTGTGTGTCTTACAACGCTGAGGCACTCCCCGAGCAGCGCCCGGCGTTTGTACCACTGGCGCTCTGGAAAGCCCATCAGGAAGACATCGAACTGGCGCCGCTGCTGGCAAGCGACTGTGAATTGACGGCTACCCTCGCCGATAAGATCTTTTCGGCCCCGGCAGTCGCCATTCATTTTCCAGCGTTTACCGATGGCCGTGGCTACACCCTTGCTCGGCTGTTGCGCGAGCGTTTCGGCTACAACGGCGAAATACGCGCGGTTGGCGATGTGTTGGTCGACCAGTTGGAATACATGCGCCGTTGTGGCTTTACCGCCATGGCGCTTCGCGATGACCAGCATCCCGAGGATGCCTTACGGGCGCTGAGTTTTTTCAGCGTGCGCTACCAGCCGGATGTCGAAGAACGCCAGCCACTGTTTGAAAAACGCCTTAACGCTAATTACTAAGTGCGTCAGTTATCTAACCACTCAGCCATTTAACCACTTAGTCATTTAACTACTTAGTCACCTAACCAAAAGGGGCAGCCATACGGCTGCCCCCTTTGTATTGACGACGGTGTGTTGGTGACTGAATTATCGATAATCGATAGCTAGCCACGGCGTTTCTGTTGGCGCTCACGGTTATTGGCTTTGGCCCGCTCGCTTTTTCGCAGCATGACCCAAGTCGCGCCTAACCCGCCATCGGCAGACTGCGCCGAAATATACGCCTGTACTTCGTCAAACTGCATGAGCCATTTCGCCACATAAGAACGCAAAATATTGGCAGGACTTTCTATATCGCGGCCTCGACCGTGGACAATCAGGATTGAACGCAACTCGTGGGCGTAGGCATCGTGTATAAAGGGAAAAAGCAAGCGACGGCACTCAGCTAGCGGCCGGCGATTAAGATGAATTTGCGCTTGCACCGAATACCCACCGTGCTTGAGCTTATCCAAGACTCCCTGCTGAATACCTTCCCGGCAAAACATGATCGGGTCAAACGGTGGTACCAGATCAACAAAATCATCCGAGAGAAAGTTACGTTCACCTAACGCTTCTTCTGCCGACTCACGCCGTGCGCGCTGGGCTTCTGTTGCAGTGGAACGCCTTTTCCCGGTTTCTGCTCGGTTGTGGCTCCTTAGCGGTTTGACATCCCCCATCATGGCCCTGAAATCCCGGTCATCACGCAGCGACTGATTCATATTGAATTCCTCCGGCAGGTCGAAAGCGCATCGTAGCAAAAC
This sequence comes from Vreelandella vilamensis, assembly GCF_031451755.1. Classification (NCBI taxonomy): domain Bacteria; kingdom Pseudomonadati; phylum Pseudomonadota; class Gammaproteobacteria; order Oceanospirillales; family Halomonadaceae; genus Vreelandella; species Vreelandella vilamensis. The sequence continues at coordinate 96,797 of NZ_JARWAN010000005.1, forward strand.
CAGGCACAATGCTTAAGCACTCGATATGGGACAATAAAGGAAATTCCATGACAGGCGTAAAGCGTTTCGCTGTACTTTTACTGATCGTGCTTGTAGGGATAACCACTTGGTTGTGGCTGACCATGCTTAGCCCTTGGCTTTATGATCGACCCGATCACCTGCCCCCAATTCAGTCGCGCCCGCATCAGGTATTTGTTTACGGCACCCTGACATACGCCCCAGTGCGTTTTGTGGTGATGGGCGCATTAGGAAATCCTGAACCTGCCACGCTTGAAGATTTCACTCGTGAAGGGCTAGATATCACAGCGGCGCCGGAGGAGTATATTGATGGGTTACGCTTGACTGTCACGCCTGAACAGCTAGCGCGACTTGATCGTTACGAACGCTTAGGGGTTCGCTATGAACGAGTGAAGCTCCCCCTTGCGGATGGCACTATGGCTTGGGTTTACCGCCGTTTGCCCGAGTCTGCTAACATGAAAAGCCCTATTTTTGATGCGATGAATATTGCGATGGATACCCAAAAAGTGTTTGCCCAGAAAGAGACCGCCCAATGAGCGCTAACCAGCCATATATTCTTGTATTGTATTATTCCCGCAGCGGTGCAACTGCCACCATGGCCCGCCTGATAGCCGAAGGTGTTGAAAGCATTGCGGGTATACAGGCTCGCCTACGCTGTGTGCCGTCAGTATCGCCCACCTGTGAAGCCGTTGAGCCAGAAATTCCAGAAGAAGGTGCCATTTATGCTGAGCTTGATGATCTGCGTTATTGCGCTGGGTTGGCAATCGGTAGCCCCACGCGTTTTGGCAATATGGCCGCGCCGATGAAGTATTTCCTCGATAGCACCAGCAACCTCTGGCTCAATGGCGCGCTAATTAACAAACCTGCCTGTGCGTTTACCTCATCATCGAGCTTACATGGTGGCCAAGAAAGCACGTTGCTCACCATGCTGGTGCCATTGCTACACCATGGGATGGTATTTGCCGGCTTGCCCTACAGCGAAACCGAACTCATTGAAACGCATTCTGGCGGGACACCTTATGGCGCAAGCCACGTAGCAGGCGCGCGCAGCGACCGTCAAATTGAACCGAGTGAAAGCGCTCTCTGCACGGCTCAAGGTAAACGCATCGCCAAATTGGCGTTGTCACTGCAATCTATGCGCGAGGAGGCCTAATGCGTCAGTGGCTGGAAAACATCGAACAGCAATACGGACTGGACAACTTAACCCTACGCTTGCGCCAATTCGTTATCATAAGCTACGTAACGCTTATGCTAATGACGGTATATCGTGGCTTCCTTCTTCAGGGAGAAGCGTTTAATTGGCTTCCGGTTGTCGCGTTTGTACTCCCTCTTGTACTGTTTTTGCCTTCCATTATTGGGCGTAGACCACGAGGGCATGCTTGGTTGGCTTTTGTCAGTTTGCTCTATTTTACTCAAGGTGTGATGGTAGCCACCTTGCCTAGCCAAGCATTAAGAGGTGTGTTGGAAGCATTGGTATCGTTGGCTTTGTTTACCGCCTGTATGGGCTATGCCCGCTTTCGTAGCCGGCAACTACAGCTTCGCCAGTGAACAAGACCGTGTAAATTATCGATAAAACACCCGAATCCTTCTCTTTAGCTGCTAGGTTTATAAAGTCAGATGCTTTAGCACTTGACTGCGCGCAGTACACTGCCGCTATTTACATCTGATCCATTAACTACTATGCAGCTGAACCTGCCGACGCTATCGAGTATCGCCAATCTGTATTCAGCGTGATGGGCTGGCATTTCGGGCCAATGGGCGATATGGCAAAGGGTGATATCGATTACGATGCTGACGAATTTGCCCGCCGTGCAGAGGCCATTTACGCGCTGGCTGCCCTACCCTGGGAAGGTTTCATTGGGGGGTCATATATTGGCGACGGGCATGGCGTTGATACAGACGCGAAGGCTTCTATTGCTGATAACCCCGACGATATTCAAAAGCGTGTGCAAAGCTTTACCGAAAACGCGGCGGCCCTTGCAGAAGTTGCACAAGAAGGCGACTTTAACGCCTCGCGTCGCGCCTTTGTCACAGTGGCCGATACTTGCCGCAACTGTCACGACGACTATCGTCAAAAGTAAGAAACGGGTTATTCGCTAAACCAGAAACCTACCCTTATTAGAAATCCCTATTGATCAAAAACCAATAGCTGGGAAGCGAGCCCCTTCCCAGTCATTGATTGTCTATCATCGAGGTTTAACCAAGCCAAAACGTAAGCGTAACGGCGATTCCCGTGACAACAGCCACTAACGCCCATATCCACCGGGTTTTTACTTCGCCCGATAATGGGGAGTCAACTGGTGTATGCGAAGGCGTTTTGACACCGGTAAACATCGCCTTTACCAGTTTTTCTCCCATCAGCCGATGCACCACAATCGCGGCAAGGTGCAACCCAATAAGCACGATCAAAAAGTTGGAATTCAATCGATGCCAACGCATTAGCATTTTGCTGAAATCACCTCCAAAAAGCCCATGAAGCGGCCCCTGAAAGAAAATGTCATCGCTTAAAAAAAGCCCGCTAATTGCTTGAAACGTTAACGACATCAGCATGATGATGACCATCCACCCGCCCAACGGATTGTGGCCCGCGTAAGGCGTGGGCGAGCGTCTTATGACACTCTGAGCGTAGTCCAGTGAACCGGAAGGCCCAACAAGAAACGTGCGAAAACGTGCGTAATAACTTCCAACCAGGCCCCAAAGCCAGCGAAAAGCCAAGAGCCCAAGCACGACATAACCCGCTTGCGCATGCACTTCAATAGGGAATAAAAACGGTGCCCCGCTGGTTTCCATGGTGTAAAACGCCATTATCACAGCGCCCACTAATCCCCAGTGAAACAATCGAACGAAAATATCCCATACAAAAACATGGCGCATTACTGAGCTCTCATGGCGGCATTAGAAGAATGGTGAGTTTCGCATTTATCCCTTGATTCTCATAGAATACGAGGCAGTTCGTCGCAGCGGTTTACCCCTAAAGGAGAATGATGTGAGTAGCCAGGAATGGCGTGAAGCCGTCCGACAAACGTTGCCCGTCATGTTTGGTTATTTACCTCTTGGCGCAGCGTTTGGCATCGTAGCCATTGAGGTTGGGGTAGCTTGGTACGAAGCCGTCGTCATGTCACTATTAATTTATGCGGGTGCCGGTCAGTTTTTGGCTATCGCACTGTTTGCGGCAGGAGCGGGGATCATGGAGGTGGCAGTTGCCACTATTATGCTAAATTCACGCCACGTTTTTTACGGACTCTCCCTGCTTAAGCGTTTTCAAGGCGCAGGATGGCGCAAACCTTACCTCATTTTTGCGTTAACTGATGAAACCTATTCACTCTTAACTAGCCAGTCGCAGCAGGTAAAAAAGCCTCATGCGCTTGCGTTTCGTATTAGCTTGCTTAGCCAGGCGTGGTGGGTGCTAGGTACGCTAATAGGTGTCGCGCTAGGCACTGCTAAGCTGTTTAATAGCCAAGGCATAGAGTTTGCCTTAACGGCACTTTTTATTGTATTGACGCTGGAACAAGCAAAACGCCTACGTCAGGCACTGCCGTTTATTATTGCTCTTGGGACTGGCTTGGCAGCGCTATTTGTATTACCCGAGCAGCATTTGCTCCTAGGCGCGATAGGTTCTGCGAGTCTGTTATTGCTCGCCCACTACCGTTACTTGGCACGTCCAGTTAACGATCAGAGGGATCGCCATGCTAACTGATCCGGTATGGCAACTAATTATTGTGTGTGCATTAGCCACGTTTGCTACACGCGTTGTGCCATTTGTGGCGTTGGCAAAACAGGCGGATCACCCTTTAATTTTGCATCTTGGTCGCTATTTACCGCCAGCCGTCATGCTTATTTTGGTCATTTACGCGCTGCGTGACTTTCGCCTGTTAATGGACAATTGGCAGCTTAATATCAGCGCCAATGGGTTACCGCTTATCATTGCCGGCTTGCTAGTCGCAGGGATTCATCTTTGGCGGCGCAACGCCCTTGTATCCATTATTGCAGGTACCGCGACATATATGTTGATGGTGCAGATAGGGCAGTCCGCTTTATAGCCAAAAGAGCGCTTGAGCTTTTGTTTTAGAGCAGCGAACATAGATAAAACAATTTTGGGGAGTAATACAATGACACGTAATATTGCCGACATTCGTCGCGATTATGAGGGTGGTCGGCTAGAAGAGTCTCATACGCCTGATGACCCCTTTGCCCTCTTTGATGAGTGGTTTACGTTAGCACTTGAGAGCGAAGGAAAAGACGGCAATGCGATGACACTTGCCACTGTCGACAGTCAAGGGCATCCCCACGCTCGCGTTGTGCTACTCAAAGGTTTTGATGAAACTGGCATGGTGTTTTTTACCAACTACCATAGCCACAAAGGCAGCGAACTCAACAATGTTCCCTTCGCGGCATTGACGTTTTGGTGGCCATCACTATCTCGCCAAGTGCGTATTGAAGGGCGCACCGAACAAATACCTGCCGATGAATCCGATGAGTATTTTGACAGCCGGCCGAGAGGCAGCCAGCTAGGCGCCTGGATTGCGACACAAAGCGTTGTGATCCCTGACCGCAATTGGATAGAGGAACGTCAAAAGCGCTTTGAACAAGCCTATGAAGGCCAAGAGATCCCCCGCCCAATTCACTGGGGTGGCTACCGCGTTATCCCTGATATGATGGAATTCTGGCAAGGCCAGCCTAGCCGCTTACACGATCGCATACGCTTTGAGCGCCGTGACGGCGAAGCCTGGCAACGCTTCCGACTTGCACCGTAAACATCAGTATGAGGGCGATAATGTCGCCCTTATACTTTTAGCTTTCCTGTCAATCAATTGTCAGGCATAAATCAGTCAGGCATGCTTTCTAAGCGGTGTCGCTGCCACTCGCTTTCGGGCTCATTAAGACGCATCACCGAATCTATCACCTGCTCTTCCATGTTGTAGCGACTCTTAAAGCCAAGGTGCTTCATTAGTGCTCGCATCGGATGATTATCCACCATGATTTTACCAATCATTTCTAATGTGCCGATACTACGACAGTAGGCAATCATCTTTTTCATCAGCAAACTACCAATGCCGAGACCTTGAAGATCATCGCGAATAATCACCGAGAATTCGGTGCGTATATTGTCAGGATCATTAAACACCCTCACAACGCCCAGCATCTCTTTACTACCGTCATCGCGTTGATGCTCAGCAATAAAGGCCATCTGACGATCGTAATTGATGTGCGATAGCATCGATAAATCACGCTTAGTCAGGTCTGATTTATTGTGGAAGTAGCGAAACCGGATGCTCTCTTCTGATAACTGGCGGTGAAAATTGGTAATGAGCGGTGCATCTTCAGCGCGAATCGGGCGGACTTCCACTTGCCAGCCATTTTTCAATGTAACCCATTCACGTAACTCCTCAGGGTACGGCATGATGGCAAAGCGTGCGGGCGGGCCAAGGTCCATGGCAAAGTCGACCGCAATCATTCCATCGCGATTGAGAAGCAGCGGATTAATTTCCAGCCCTCTCAACTCAGTAAGTTCAGATGCCATTTGCGAAAGTTTGACAAGCAACTGGCAAAGCCTATCGATGTCGCGCTCCGACTCAGCGGAGTGTTCACGTAGTAGTGACGCCGCATGGGTGCGCCCAACGACATCGGCGGCAAGACTCATATTCAAAGGCGGTAGCGCTACCTGGCGATCAGCCAAAATGTTCACCTTATAACCGCCAATACCAAATACAATCAGTGGCCCAAAAACCGGATCACGCGTAATTCCCGCACAAATCTGCATCGAGTGCTTACCACGTTGCATCGGCTGTAAGCAGTACTCGTGGATTTCATATTCAGGGAATTTTTCTCGCACTTTTTCGCCCAGACGCGTAATTCCCTCTACCACGTCTTCAGCGGTCTCCAAATCTTGCAGCAACCCGGCGGAAATCTTGTGGGGGTGCTTGCGGTAACGATACGGCCAGCAATTGCCTTCGTGCACGACTTTCAACGCTTTTGCCCCGTCAATGCGCTGCGCCGCTTCAGCGGCTTCCTCTTCGTTATGCACATATTCACTAGTCGCCGTAGGAATACCGTACGCTTCTAGCACCTTCGCCGTCTCAGAGTGAGTTAACGTTTGACGCCCCTGCTCTTTTGCGCTTTTTATCAAAGCGCGGCATTGGGCGCGAATATCCACGCTAGTGGAAAATGGCAGGCTTGGCGGTATCTCTTGCAGCAATAGCTGAACACGCTGGTAATCCACCATGTGCATGAAAGCTTTAACGGCTTTTTCCGGTGATGTGTAGGTTGGAATACCCGCGACATTACATTCGTGGCGTGCATTGAGTGCTTCTTTTAGCCCCATCCAACTGGTCAATAAGTTACGCCGGAATTTCTTGCGATTCTCGATCAGCGCCTGCGCTGTCTCCTTCGAGGGTGCTAAACGGGTGGGAGCGTGCACCACCAATACGGCATCAACATTGGCATCTGCTGCCACGATTTCCAACGCCTCGACAAAACGTTGTGGCGTTGCGTTGCCCCCAAGGTCTACCGGGTTTTCCCCAGGTCTAGTGAAATCCACTTGGCTTTTATGCAGCGCATGTTGGGTATCAGCGCTAAACTGAGCCAGCTTTCCTCCAGCGCTAATAAGCTTGTCGATGGCAAGCATCGCGGGCCCCAGACCGTTGGAGACCACCGCAAGGCGATCCCCTTTAAGCGGCTTCATGCGGGAAAGTGTTTCTAGCGCATCAATGAGCTCATCGGAGTCATTTACACGCACAACGCCTGCGCGTGAAAACGCTGCATCAAAGACTTTATCGCGATTAGCAATGCCTGGCGTCGGTGGCATGCCCGAAATATCGGATTCAACCGTGCGGCCACTTTTAATCGCCACTACCAGTCGGTTTCTCGAAGCATCACGCACCGCGGTCATAAAATGCTGAGCATCGTTGACCCGCTCCAAGTGCAGCAAAATCGCTTGGGCTGGAGAAAACTGATTCACGTAGTCGATTAAGTCTGGTAGCAGCACATCGACGCTATCGCCCACGGTGATTAAATGAGAAAAGCCCACGTCACGGCCCCCTGCCCAATCAATCATCGCATTGGCCAGCATTCCGGACTGCCCCAGGTAGGCAACGCGGCCAGCTTTTACCTGCTGACTTGCATAGGAGGCATTGAGCTTTTTTCCTGGGACAATCACACCCATACATTCAGGCCCGAGCAAACGAATGCCTGAAGCACGGGCAGCTTTTAGCATGCGTTCGCGAATCGACCCTTTATTGCCTTTATCGCGATCTAAATATGCGCCACCTGAAAGAACAACAGCGGCTTTCACTCCAAAGCTGCCTAACTGCTTAATGAGCTGAGGGACACCGTTAATCGGCGAACAAATGACGGCTAAGTCAGGCACTTCAGGGAGATCGTTAACGTGGCTGACGCAAGTTTCACCATATACCTGCGCATAACCACGCAAATTCACCGCCCAGATAGTGCCTTTAAAGCCACCTTCTTGAATATTGCGCAGTACTAAGCCGCCTAACGATTCGGGCTTTTCTGACGCGCCAAAAACCGCAATCGTTCGCGGTTCAAAAAAATGATGTAAAAAGCGTGTGCTCACGTATAGCTCTCCCGCTACGGTCAAAAATAAGTACGCTCAGTCATGATGACGGTAAAGCAAATAGCGAAAAAAATATGCCATTTAAGACTTATTGACACTGTCGCAAAGCACCTCGACGCGATTATGGTGCCTATATTCATAATGGAGCGTTAGCATGATTACTGCCTACCTTACCCACCCTCACTGCTCTTTGCATCACATGGGGCCTGAGCATCCGGAAAACCCTAAGCGCTTAGAGGCAATTAGTGCTCGGTTATCGCTATCCGGCCTTCTTCAGCAAACCATGCAGGGGGATGCCAAGGAGGCTACTGACGAAGACCTAGCACGCGTTCATCCTATGCGCCATCTTAAAGCATTGGAGAAGTGCGTTCCTAGCGAGGGAATTGTGACGCTTGATAGCGACACAATGATGAATCCTGATAGTTTAAAAGCAGCTCGCATGTCTGCAGGAGCCGTATTGCGCGGAGTTGACCAAGTTTTTCGGCGCCAAGCAGATAACGTATTTTGCGCAGTAAGGCCTCCGGGGCACCATGCAGAAGCCTCCGATGCAATGGGTTTTTGTTTTTATAACAATATAGCGGTTGGCGCAGCCTATGCGCGTGAAAAATATGGAGCGCGACGTATCGCTATTCTGGATTTCGATGTACATCAGTGTAACGGTACTATCGATATTTTTAAGAACGACCCGAACTACCTTATTTGCAGTAGCTTTCAGTATCCCTTCTATCCGTGGCGTTACTTGCGTAGTGAATGGCAAAACGTAGTGAATACCCCGCTAGAAGTAGGCACAGAAAGTGACGAGTTCCGTCGGATTGTCGAAAATCACTGGCTGCCTGCATTACATGCGTTTAAGCCTGATCTCGTCATGCTTTCTGCAGGCTTTGATGCCCATCGCGATGATCCAATGGCGGATGTATGCTTAAAAGATGAAGACTTCTACTGGGTAACCCACCTGGCAATGGAAATTGCGACGCTTTATGCCGATAACCGCGTGGTTTCTGTGCTTGAAGGGGGCTATAACCTCACAACGCTTGCTAGCGGGGTTGAAGCACACATCAAAGCCCTTCTCGGGCAACCATTTGAATCTGTCCCATAACGCGCACAGTTATATTTGGTAAAGCGAGTTTTTTACTTTATTGAAGATTAAAATTAAGATAACGGTATAAATTTCAGTGCCAAGAAATGGTTTGCTGGCACTGTGCCGACAGCGTGACAAAGCGATTTATATCGACCCTAAGCTTTGGTTCGGCCAAAGCTAATATGCCACGTGCTTCTAGGTCTTCTTCCATGACAAAAATGCGTTCCGGAGGTAACGACCACCCCTGCCACGCTTGATCTAAAACTGCGACAACCGCGTCTTCAATCAAAACAAGTTTATCTTCTGGTCCCATCGCACGCAGTGCCTGAGAGGCGGCTTCACTAAACTGTGGTGCTCGATTAACGATATGTAGTAGCACTTAGCCCCCCTTAAAAATTGAGGATGTTCGCAGTGTCAGCAAAGTAGATACGCATTTGTTCCTCATCTAACAGTGTTATACCTTCCACTAGATTTTCGGCTTTCACATTAAGCGCATGAAGATCAGCCGCTGATACACATAAATGCTGAATATCATACATAGCTAACGTTTCTTGCGTGGGTAACAGCGATTTTTCTGACCCTAGCGCTTGTCCTGGTAACAGTGCCAAAACGCCCTGCCCCATAAAAAGGAGGCTAACTTTCTGACCAAATGCAGCACCTACCATTGCTGCGTCTAACGCCTCACGTAGCCAGTGCGAGCTTTGCGGAGCTTGCCTAATCACGACTAATAACGAGTTTGTTTGAGTCATGGTTCACTTCTCTTAAGGAGCAAAGGTTATTAACCGATCGCAGCGTTGCTGAAGTGTTATAAGCTGCCCAAGACCTGTTAGCTCGAAAGGAGATTCAACGTTATAAGTTGAGTATTCACGGCGCTTTGCTTCTGCAGAGTCAACTAACCCGCGATGAAGAGCTGCAGCTATACACACATCTAATTGAACGTCGTACTGGTGGTGTAAGGCTTTCCAGGCACTGCGTAAACACGTGGCATTTTGGGCAGGTGTTACCAGTGATGAGGCATTGTGAACTCCATCATGGTAGAAAAAAACGCTCTCCAAATTATGCCCTTGATCTATCAGCGCATGGGCAAATCGCAGCGCCGAATGCGGCGCTTGGCTGACATAAGGCGCTCCCATGACCAGCAGTGCATATTGCATACCATTATCTCTAGCTAAAAATCAAAAACAGGCCCTACCAATCGATAGGGCCTGCCAAAACTCAACTTACGTTGCACCTACGTATTAGTCACTGCTCATAATACCTAGTAGCGAAAGTAGGCTGACAAACAGGTTATAAATAGAGACATACAACGTAACGGTGGCCAATATATAGTTGGTTTCTCCAGCACGATGAATAATTTCGCTGGTTTGGTACAGAATTGCTGCAGAAGCAAATAGCACAAATCCAGCCGATACCATTAACGACAGCGCTGCAATATTAAAGATTAAGCCAGCAACCATGGCAAGAATCAGCACAATCGCGCCAGCCACGAGGAAATTGGCCAGGAAACCAAAATCTTTCTTAGTGATCAAGGCGACCGCCGAAAGGCCAAAAAAGGTTACACCTGTCATTGCCAGCGCAGTCATTATCAACGACGCACCATTGGGCAAGGCGAGATAGGCAGAAAGAATTGGGCCTAGCGTGAACCCCATAAAACCAGTGAAGGCGAAGGTCGCTAGCAGACCCATCGCTGAATTCGCCGTTTTATGCACTAAAAACATAAGTCCGTAAGCACCGATAAAAAACACGAAAATATTCATGCGCTCAATGCCTAATGCCATTGCTCCACCAGCTGTAACCGCTGAGAACAGCAAAGTCATGGCGAGCAAAGCATAGGTGTTGCGCAACACCTTGGTCGTGCTAACACTATTTGAATAACCACTTTGTTCAGCTGATGCTGAACGCGAAATACGTGAGTCATTGTAAGCCATGCGACTTGCTCCCTAAAAGCACGTTGTCAACAACTGACAAGCATGCCGTTCTCAAGTTCCCAACGCAAGCCTCTCAATTCCACGTTATGCAATTTCTCCTGCGCTATGCTTGTAGCTGGAAGATAACAATCGCGATTCACTTTCCAACCTGCTGATAGGATTGGTCGTGGTTACCATAAAAAAAACGTTGATTACTACCTCGTTACTCCTTGCCACCACACCCGCTTTGGCCTTCACCCCGGCGGGGGAAAACATTCGCTATACAAAAAACGATGAGGCCTTTGAAGGTTACTATGTCGCGGCACAGGGCACCCCAAAAGGAAGCGTGATTATCATCCATGATTGGGATGGGCTGGATGATTATGAACGTCAACGAGCTGATATGCTTGCAAAAAAAGGCTATAACGCCTTTGCCTTGGATATATTCGGCGCTAATAACCGCCCCCAAGCTATAGAGGATAAACAAGCGGCGACTAACCGCCTTTATCAAGATAGAAAGCGCATGCGCCAGCTCACGGAGGCTGGCATTGAGGCCGCCAATGCGCAGGGAGCAGACAACAGCGTGCTTCTTGGCTACTGCTTTGGCGGGACGTTAGCGCTAGAAATGGCCCGCGCTGGCACAACGGATAACATCATCGGTTATGCCAGTTTTCATGGTGGATTGCAGATTCCAGAAGGTCAGCAATATGACACGGACACCGCTCCTATTTTTATCGCACACGGCGGCGCCGACAACATTGTTAGCCTTGACGATGTGGTATCGCTTGCCGGGGAATTAGAAGAAGCCGCGATTGAATACGAGATTGGCATCTACGCAAATGCTCCACACGCATTTAGTGTATTTAACAGTGATCGCTACCATGAAACCGCTGACCAACGCTCATGGGAAACATTCACAGACTGGCTTAGGGATAATATAGCGCTTTAACTTTTTAGGTTTGATGGCACCAATGACCACGTTTCTTGAGACACTCTCCCCACTCTCAGGCGGTATCAATGCATTACTGATTATTATCTCCGCACTAACGTCGGCTTTCACCGCCGCCGTTGGCGTAGGAGGTGGCCTTTTAATGATCATGGCGATGGCTCAGGTAATGCCGGCAACGGCCATTATTCCTATTCACGGCATGGTACAGCTTGGTTCCAACGCTGGCCGAGCAGCTTTGACTTGGCAGCATATTGACCGCCGAACCATTGCGGCTTTTCTACCCGGCGTTGTGCTTGGCGCCTTGGCTGCTATTTGGCTCCTCATACGTTTGCCCGCCGGTATATTAGAGTTTTGTATTGCTGCCTTTGTGCTCTACTCCTGCTGGGGCCCACCGCTACCCAAACACGCTTTGGGTGCTACCGGTACCGTCATCGCAGGCGCTATTACCACGTTATTATCCAGCTTTGTTGGGGCTAGCGGGCCAATGGTTTCCGCTTTTATCAAGCAAGGCCGAGCCAACCGTTTAAACAAAGTAGCAACGTTCTCTGCGTGCATGTCACTGCAGCATCTGACAAAAGTGTTTGTCTTTGGCTTGGCTGGGTTTGTCTTTCATAACTGGTTGGGCTTACTCCTCGCTATGATCGCTTTCGGCTTTATTGGCACATGGATCGGCGTTCGCTTGCTGCACTACCTTTCTGAGTACCGTTTTGATGCCCTTTTCAGAGGAGTATTAACGCTTTTAGCACTGAGGCTCCTCTGGGTTGGTATTCAGCGGCTTAGCAACTAACGCTGTTAACGAGCGACTTTTCTCTTAAGAGCGTTGACTTCTAAGGAAAAGCTGGTAGTATACTCAGCCAAGTCGGAGGGATGGCAGAGCGGTTGAATGCACCGGTCTTGAAAACCGGCAAGGGTTAATAGCCCTTCCAGGGTTCGAATCCCTGTCCCTCCGCCAAGACTCAAAAAGGATCAGTTAAATAACTGATCTTTTTTTGTTTTAAGCCAGCCAGTGAATTCAGGTACGCATTCTAATAGAGCCGCAGCCCCACACGAGTGATCTTACCGCCTTCCATATCACTTACGACCCAATGAATACCGTGCCAATCGACATCATCCCCGATAACCGGATGACCGCCCACACGCAAAGCAATAAACTCTGCCAGCGTCATATCTTGCTCACCGGGGCTCAGCGTTAAGCCATAGGCTTGAGCAATATCCTGCATTCGTGCACTACCGTCCAAGGTAAAAGTGCCAAAAAACGCACGTTCGCGCTTAAGCTTCGCATCTCCATTGAACAAGCGATTTAACCCGGGCAGATCTTCGGTTCGGCCAATTACACAAATAACATCGTCCAGCTTCAACCGCGTACTGCCTTTTGGATGCAACATGACATGATTGCGAAATAGCGCGGAAATCAGCGCACCAGAGGGAAAGCGCAAAAGCCGAATTGGCACATCTTCAAGGTCTTGGTTTTCCACCACGTAAACGAACATCTCAAAGTCGTTTTCAGGCAAAATACCAAGCGGGCCACGGCGATTAGGCGTCGTTCCTTTCGGCACTTCTACTCGCATCCACTTCGCCATCCAGGTAAGCGAGCCGCCTTGTATCAAAAGCGACATCAAAACGACCGCAAAGGCGATATTGAAATAAAGCGAGGCGTTTTCCACTCCACCAATGACAGGAAAAATCGCCAGCACAATGGGCACAGCCCCACGCAAACCAACCCAGGAAATAAAGAGCGTCTCGCGCCAGCGAAACTTAAAAAATGGCTTGATCGTGATTAACACTGCAAGTGGGCGCGCTAAGAAAATGAGCGCCAACGCCACCACTGAAGCTGGCAATGCGACTTCCCATAGTTCACTTGGAGTTACCAAAAGCCCGAGCACCAAGAACAAACCAATTTGACTAAGCCATGCCAAGCCATCGTGTACCGGCAGAATAAAGTTCAAATGCCGCCCGGGCTGATTGCCAATCATCAAGCCCGCTAAATAAATCGCTAAAAAGCCGCTACCACTCAAAACGCTTGTCAGCCCAAAAACGCTGAATCCTAATGCGAGTGCCAACATGGAATAGAGGCCCGGCGCTAAATCTAACCAGCGCAGCAATTTGGCGCTGACCCAACCACCTCCAATCCCGATGACTAAGCCAATACCAAACTGGGAAATAAAAAACACTAACGTTTCTTGCCAGCCACCGATTTCTCCCACCAGTAGATCTACCAGCATCAAGGTGAGGAAAATCGCCATCGGGTCGTTCGTACCCGACTCAATCTCTAGAGTCGCCCCAACGCGTTCGTTTAGGTTCACTCCACGACCGCTGAGCATAGAGAAAACAGCCGCTGCGTCAGTAGACCCCACAATGGCCCCTACCAGCAGCCCCTGCACTATGGTCAGGTCAAACATCCATGTTGCAATCACCCCAACAATCGCGCTGGTGAGAAACACGCCAAATGTGGCCAAAGAGAGTGCGGGCTTAAACCCAACGCGAAACGTTTTTAACCGCGTACGCAAGCCACCATCAAGCAGAATCATGGCCAGCGCGAGGTGGCCAATGACAAAAGCCATCGAGTAGTCATCAAACTCGATGCCAAGAATACCCTCTTCCCCGGCGAGCATACCCAAGCCGAGAAAGATCAATAACAGCGGTACGCCCATTAGCGACGACAGCCGGCTGGCTAAAATGCTTAACGCCATTAACGAGCCGCCAAGCAAAAAGAAGGTATACAGTGCGTCCATGATTCCCCGTCTCAGCCTCAATACACCACCATTATTGCACGCCAAGATCTATTTTACTGAGGCATATTGGCACAATACGTTGATAACGAAGCTAGCCAGCCTATTTGCGATCCGGATACACTTCATACGATAATCTTAGGAGTATTCATCATGCTACGATGCTTTTTACGCACCGTACTCGCTTTTATTGTGCTGGCCGTGCTGTCTATTACGTTAACAGCAGTGACCCACGCCCAAACGCCGCTCTCGTTAGACTCAGATGTCCAACTGCCTGAAAGGCTATGGCATGTTGAAGAAGACGGAAGCGATGTTCCGACTACTGTCATAGCGCCACCTGAGCCACTGGCACCACCTCCGCTTGAAACCGTCACGTTAATGTTAGATTGGTTTCTAAGTCCTCAACATGCGGCCATTTTATTGGCCAAGGAGCAGGGACTTTTTCAACGTCAAGGCATAGACGTGCAATGGCAATCGCCTGGCGACCCATCCCTGCCGACTAAGTTACTCGCCGCCGGAGAAATCGATCTCGCGCTAGGACGCCAAAGCCTTCTTCACCTGAGCGCACACCAAGGGGCCGCGCTAACCCGCATTGCCACGTTGATTGAAACCCCGCTAAATGCCGTTATCACGACGGCAGCGCACATAAGCAGTGACTCTGCTCACGAGAATCTCGAATCACTTGCCACACTTAATTTTGGCTTTACGACTCGCGAAGGCGAGCAATTGGTTATTCCAAAGTTGACGCCCCGTGTTATTACCCAAACCGACGAAGAGGGGTTTACCCCAGAAAGCTTACATTTTGATGCAGCACGCGCGCTGACTGAACAGCAAGTGCAAGTAGTGGCTGACGGCTTTTATCACACCCTTCCCGCCCAGCTAGCCACCGAAGGTATGGAAGCTAAGATTATTGCGTATGAAACACTATCGATTCCCCGCCACGACGGCCTGATTGTCATGGCTAATAGAAACTCTCTCAATAAACGCGCCGATACCTGGGTAAGCTTTGTCATCGCACTTGAAGACGCCACGCACTGGATGATCAACAACCCAAGCCTCGCGTGGGAAACCTTGGTCACCGCCTACCCAGTGCTTGATAACAGCATTAACGCTAACGCTTGGGAGGATTTACTGCGACGTACTGCTTTGAGTCCCGCCGCATTAGATACACGCCGCTATCGTGCCTTTGAAACATTTTTGTACCAGCAAGGCGTCAGCGAAGCCCCTTTTAAAGTTGAACACCTAGCCATCGACCCGCATAAACGCTGATATGTCTGCTTCCACGTTTATTTTTATTGACATCGAAACGACGGGGACACGTGCCACACGTGACCGCATCATTGAAATTGCAGCATTGAAAATCATTGATGACGAGATCGTTGACCGATGGACGCGCCTTATTAACCCCGACATACGCGTACCCTTCAATATCACCCAACTTACCGGGATCACTGACACGATGCTAAGCGATGCCCCACGCTTTGCCGATATTGCACACGCGCTTTACGAATGGCTTAACGACGCACCGCTTGTTGCCCACAATGCGCGGTTTGATTTTAGCTTCCTGCGTAATGAGTTGAAGCGTGCTGGGTTTGATTACCGCTCACCACTTTTGTGCACATTGCGGCTTTCACGCCGTATTGCCCCACAAGAGCGTAAACATAACCTACCTACGCTACTTTCTCGCTATGGTATTTCTGCCATTCGCCATCACCGTGCTGAGGCCGACGTAGAAGCCCTATGGTCGCTTTGGCAAACGTGGCAAGCGCAATATTCGACCGCTGAGTGGGAAGCGTTACTTGCCGAAGAAAGACGCCACCGCAGCCTACCCGCTCATCTTGATGCAGAGCTTCTTGAAAAATTGCCTAAAGCCCCTGGGGTCTATCTTTTTTACGGCCACAACCAACTCCCACTTTATGTAGGGAAAAGCATTAACCTTCGTAGTCGTGTGCTCGGTCATTTTCAACGTGACCACCAAGATGACAAAGAAATGCGCTTAGCACAGCAAGTTCAGCATATAGAGTGGGAAGAAACCGCAGGGGACTTGGGAGCGCAATTACGCGAAGCACAGCTAGTCAAAACGTTAATGCCGATCATGAACCGCCGTTTACGCAAACAGCGGGGGCTCACGGCTTGGCACTGGCCGGAAGGAGCAACACAACCCTCATTACTCGATGCTCAGTCCATGGAACGTGTAAACCACAATCTCTATGGGCTTTTTCGCTCGGCTCGCGATGCCAAAAGCGCGTTGAGACATATCGCCGAAGAAGAATACTTGTGTCCCCAGGTATTGGGCTTAGAAAAGGGGCGGGGGCGCTGCTTTGCCCATCAACTGGGCAAGTGCCGTGGGGCTTGTTGCGGCCAAGAGACGTTGGTTGAACACACTGAGCGGGCGAAAAACGCCCTAGCACAGCTGCAGGTCAGCGCATGGCCGTGGCCGGGCAGCATCGCCATAAAAGAACACCACCCAAAAGGCCAAAAGATCGCGTACCACGTCATTAATCAATGGCGCTACTTAGGCACGACAGATAACGAAGCGGCCGCCAACGCATTGACGACGAATACCGCGGCCTTTGATTTGGATGCCTACCGTATTCTTAATCGTTTTTTGCGCGACCCGGCATCGCATGCGCTAGAGGTGGTGATGCTCCCAGCGCCAGCATGATGGCTGATTAAAAGCTTTTTTGGTTACGAAGCCAAAAACGCGTCAACCGCTTTCTGAAACGCCTCGGGTTGATCGGCATGGAGCCAATGGCCGGCATTTTTCAAGGTCACGACACGCGCTTGAGGCAACACTTGGCGCAGTATGGGCAGCATATCATCACTTACATAGGCGGAATCCGCGCCACGCAGCACCAGTGCTGGGCCTTCATAGGGCGTGTCGCCTGCCGGTTCACCAATCACATCATCGTAACCTGCCATGATGGCATCCAAGCCTATGCGTAGTGCTAGTGCCCTCCCTTTTTCGCTCTCGCGACGTTCCAGGTTGGTGGCTAAGAAAAGCCTTGTGGGGCGATGATCGACGTACTTAGCCAGCAAGTCGTCTGCTTCACGGCGATTTTGCGGCTGGCCGCGCTCAACTTCGCGCAAGGCGGCGAACACATCATCGTGGCCATGCTGATACGCCACCGGGGCGATATCGGCTACCACTAACGACGCAACACGCTCAGGCGCTAGACGCGCCAAGCTGATGGCCACTTTACCGCCCATGGAATGGCCAAGGATATGAGCCTTTTCTACGCCAAGCTGATCCAACAGCGACAGTACATCGGCACTCATCGTCGCATAAGACATTCCTTCTGCATGCGGCGAGCGACCATGATTACGTAGGTCAACCGCGATCACACGACGATGCTTTTGCCACACTTTTACGTGCGAACGCCAGTTATCCGCACTGCCCAACAAACCGTGAATGACGACTAATGGCAAGGCATCACTTGCGTCGGCTGAGCCTATATCGACAGGCCCTGTATCAAGATAATGCAGTTCAACGGATGAAGCGTTAGACATAAAAACTCCCGGCATCTTCGCGACAAAATCCTACTTCGTTACAGAGCATTTTTTCTTTCTAAACAACGCCAGGTTCTGCGTCTCGATGCCCTGTCCAAACCACTAAACGACGCGTTAACCACGCTAATAACACGCCATACAAAGGCAAAAAAAACAGCAAACTAATCGCGAGTTTAATCACATAATCCACCAACGCGATTTCTACCCAATTTGCCGCCATAAAAGGATCGGGACTTTGATAAAAAGCCGCCGAGAAAAACGCCAGTGTATCGGCAAAATTTCCTACGACGGTAGAGCAAACCGGTGCCACCCACCAGGCCCATTGACGCAGTCGATCAAACACTTGTACATCCAATAGCTGTCCCAACACATAGGCCAAAAAGCTGGCAATGGCAATACGCGCAACAAACAGGTTCCATTCACCCAGCCCAGCTAAACCAACATACTCGCCTTTCGGAAATACCACGGAAATAACATAGGAAATCAGCAGTGCAGGAAGCATGACGCGCAGAATGATGGCACGGGCAGGCTCTTTACCAAACAGCCGCACGGTTAAATCAGTGGCCAAAAATATAAACGGAAAACTAAAAGCCCCCCACGTGGTATGCCAGCCGAAAAGTGTAAACGGCAGCTGAACTAAATAGTTACTCGCTGCAATAATTCCAATATGGAACGCCACCATCATGTAGAGGCAACGGCGGTGCTGGGCGTCAGTTAACGCAAACATAGATAGGGTAGCCTTTTTAGTTGAGTGTAAAAGAGGGGTAAGGGAACCCTCCTCGCCCGTCATGGGCAGCGCGGGGCATTATACGCGTCTGACTTTTGGAATCTACTTGCTGTCTAGTAATTTATAAGATTTCAAGTGACTAAAAGCGTTAATAAAGATAACGGTATAAAAAAACCGCCGAAGGGGGAGATTCGGCGGCTTAGCTTGCAATAAGATGATATTTTTACACCGGTGTAGCTTTATCCGATGCTCCAACAGAGCGATCGCGCATGGCGCCATGCACATCTTCTAAGCTGGTTGGGTCATCAATGGTCGACGGCACGCCAAACTCTTTACCGTCGGCAATATTGCGCAGCAACTTACGTAAAATTTTACCTGAACGCGTCTTGGGCAAGCGGTTAACGACCAGCACCTGCTTGAAACAAGCAATCGGGCCAATCTGATCACGCACACGTGCGATTAGCTCTTTTTCCAGTGTGGCTTCATCGCCATCAAATCCATCCTTAGGGATCACCAACCCTACTGGCAACTGGCCCTTAAGCTCATCGTGAATACCAATCACCGCGCATTCGGCCACGGCCGGATGGGCACCCACCACTTCTTCCATTTCACCGGTAGAGAGACGGTGCCCGGCAACGTTGATGACATCATCGGTGCGCCCCATGATGAAAAGATATCCGTCTTCGTCAAAATAACCGCCATCACCGGTTAAATAGTAGCCGGGGAAAGCTGCCATATAGGCGCTATGAAAGCGTTGTGGATCACCCCAAACGCCGACCAGAGAACCCGGTGGCATCGGCTGCTTGATCACCACACTGCCCTGCTCCATGGCTTGAGCCTGTTCGCCATCACGATCAAGAATTTGCACGTCAAAACCCGGCACCGGGACAGTGGCTGAACCAGCCTTGGTTGGCATCGGCTCAAGGCCAGGCAAGTTAGCGGCGATAGGCCAGCCAGTTTCGGTTTGCCACCAGTGGTCGATTACGGGCACGTCAAGCAGATCATCAAGCCAGTGGAACGTAGGCGGATCGAGACGTTCCCCTGCCAAATAGAGATTTTTCAAACTGCTGATATCGTATTGTTCCAACAGTTTAGCATCGGGATCTTCTTTTTTGATCGCCCGGAAGGCGGTCGGTGCGGTGAAGAAGCTTTTCACCTTGTACTCTTCGATTAAACGCCAAAAAGCACCGGCATCCGGCGTTTTTACTGGCTTACCTTCGTACACTACGGTGGTGCAGCCGCGTAGCAACGGTGCATAAACGATATAAGAGTGCCCTACAACCCAGCCAACATCTGACGCGGAAAAGAACACATCGCCCGGTTCGACGTCATAAATCACGTCCATCGAATACGCAAGCGCCACCGCGTACCCCGCCGTATCCCGCACCACCCCTTTCGGTTTCCCTGTGGTACCGGAGGTATACAGCACGTATAGCGGATCGGTGCCTTTAACCGGTACGCATTCGGCATAGGGCGCCTTTTCAACGAGTGCAGCCCAATCATGGTCACCTTCACCCAGCTCTGCCAGATGCTCTTCACGCTGATAGACCACACACGCATCGGGTTTGTGGTCGCTCAGTTCGATTGCTTGGTCAATGATCGGTTTGTAGGGCAGTACTTTATTCACTTCGACGCCACATGAAGCCGCCACCACAACTTTCGGCTGCGCGTCTTCAATACGCACTGCCAGTTCGTGAGGGGCAAAACCACCAAATACGACCGAATGAATTGCGCCAAGCCGAGCACAGGCAAACATGGCAACCAATGCTTCCGGGATCATCGGCATATAGATAACAACACGGTCTCCTTTTTCAACGCCCAGTGCTTGCAGCCCACCGGCGAAATAGGCAACGCGATCGCGCATTTCTGAGTAAGTAATAGTAGCTTTTTTCTGAGTAACCGGGGAATCCCAGTAGATAGCGGGCTGCTCGCCACGCCCTTGTTCAACATGGTAGTCAAGCGCCGCGTGGGAAATATTCATTTCACCGTCACCGAACCAGCGTGCATGTTGCTGGTCGTCATACGACAGGATTGTCGTCGGCGGCGTAAACCATGGGATTCGCTTGGCCTGCTCTGCCCAAAATGTCTCAGGCGTTTGCGTTGCGTGCTGAAATTCTTGCTGATAACGGCTCATATGTGCCCTGTCTGTCAGTGCTTGTCAACGGTAAGCGGCGCCACGGTGGTGGCAGCGTTGGTATGATTGTTGACACTTTAAGAAAGAAACAGGGAAAAATCCGTCATACTATGGGCTAAAAAGCGACTAAAGACGTACAAAACCCCTCATATTGTCAACAAACATAAGTTTGCTACCATTGATTAAACGTTAATTAGCGCTTTGGACAAGACTTACTAAATTACCGAAAATTACAAAGATACCAGCATGATATGTAACAACGCATACAACAACGCATTGCACTGCGTACGCTAGGAGTTTCCTATGCCCTTACCCCAGAGCGCCGCCGCTGATTTGTTGGCTCAAAACAGCCACACTATCGAGAAGGCAACAGCGTTGTTAAAAGCGATGGCAAATGAAAAAAGGCTGCAAATTGTGTGTCTACTGCTAGAAAAGGAGTTATCAGTCACACAGATCAATCAGCAGCTCTCCCTCAGCCAATCGGCGCTTTCTCAGCATCTTGCCATTTTGCGCCGTGATAACTTGGTAAATACGCGGCGAGAATCACAAACCATTTATTATTCGCTGACCAGTAATGGAGCAAAAGCCATTGTAGAGGCGCTAGCAGCACAATTTTGCCGCTAGCGCTTTGCCCCTGAGTACTGTTTGTATCTCAGACTACTGTTTATACCAACGCGATGCCTCCAACACACTCAGCGCTTTGGTGCCCGCGTGTTCAATGCCATACGAAACGGCCATTCCCAGTTTTCGGCTTATGGTTTGTGGCGGCTCTAACGCCACGTGCAATACATTTGCTTTCTGCATCCGCTCGACAAGATACGCTTCACTGGTTTGCACACTGTCGATAAGCTTGCATGCTAGCGCTTCGCTGCCATACCAAATCTCCCCAGTCGCTAAACGCTCAATATCCATTTCTGGGCGACGCTCGGCCACATGCGCTTTAAAAAGTCGATGAGTGTTTTCCAGATCGTCAATAAACTTTTCACGCCCTTCGTCAGTATTCTCTCCTAATACCGTCAACGTTCGCTTATATTTTCCTGCGGTTAAAAGCTCTACATCGATATCGTGGCGCTTAAGTAAGCGGTGAATATTGGGCACTTGGGCAACCACGCCAATCGAGCCGATCACGGCAAAGGGAGCTGCCTTAATATGCGTAGCGCTACAGGCCATTAGATAACCGCCACTGGCCGCTACTTTATCGATACATACCGTGGTCGTTAACCCTGCCTCCCTCAACCGGTCGACCTGTGCCGCCGCAAGGCCATAAGCGTGCACAAGTCCGCCACCCGACTCTAAACGTACGACGACTTCGTCATTAGCTTCAGCCACCTCTATTATGGCTGAAATTTCCTCAGCAAAATGTTCAGTGGCAGACGCTTTGATGTCCCCATGAAAATCCAGCACCCAAACGCGCGACTCGGGGCTATCTTCACTTTTTTTGGACGTCGATTTTTCGCGCGTTTTATCATCTCGGCGAAACGCTTTTAGCAATTTTTTACGCTGACTTGGTGCGATAGCGGCCATTTTCAGTCGGCGCCGCCGGTAACGGCGCTGATCATTTAACGTATCAATACGCAGCGTGAGCGATTGATCAGCTCCCTCTTTTGCTCGCATCACGATCATGATGCCAATACCGATTAACGCCACGACCACTACAGTCTGGAGTAAAAACGTTCCTAACTCGGTTATCCACTCGCCCACTGGCCATCTCCTCTTACAAACGTTGTGCTCATGTATCTGGTCTAACCATTATCCGCACTTGATTAAAACAGCTGTTTAAAATACCCTCGGTATAATCTAAACATACAAACCCAAGGACGTATTATCTTATGTCATCAACAACGTTAGAAAAGCTAAAATCCCGGTTTCACCCCGAAGCAGCGAAAGGCATGAATGACGTTTTTCAATTTCATTTTTCCGATGCCGGTGATTACTACTTACATATCCAGGACGGCACCCTAGATATACAAGAAGGCGAACACGACGATCCTTCTGTCAGCCTCAGTCTCACCACCGACACGCTGAAAGGCATTATGAACGGTGACGTCAACGGTATGACCGCGTTTATGACTGGCAAGCTCAAAGCGACTGGCAACGTCATGCTCGCCACCAAACTGTCATCACTTTTCCCTAGCGAGTAATGTTTTCGTCATACTCTCCCTCATAACGGCGCTAGGCTGACGCTAGCGAGTGCCGTTATGACGTTAAAATTCCGTTTTACCCTGTTTGCCACTTCGTTAAGTGCTCTTCAATCAATGCGCGAGAGATGGAGTAAGGGGGAGGCAGTGCGGGAAGCTGTCGTGGTGAAAACCAAGCCGCATCGGCGATTTCAACATTATCAATACGGATACGCTTGGTGGTAGCTTCAGCAAAAAAGCCCAGCATTAAGGAATGTGGGAAAGGCCACGCTTGGCTTTGATAGTAACGAAGCTGGTCTACATGTACGCCGACTTCTTCAAAAACTTCGCGATGCACAGCCTCTTCAGCCGATTCGCCAGGTTCAATAAAACCTGCCAGCGTAGAATAACGCCCGGGGGGAAAGCGTGGACTACGCGCCAGCAACAG
The DNA here is from genome assembly GCF_031451755.1 of Vreelandella vilamensis. Lineage (NCBI taxonomy): Bacteria > Pseudomonadati > Pseudomonadota > Gammaproteobacteria > Oceanospirillales > Halomonadaceae > Vreelandella > Vreelandella vilamensis. The sequence goes on from NZ_JARWAN010000005.1 coordinate 119,987, forward strand.
CGATTCACCGTGAGTCACCAGCGTAATAATGCAGGGTGAAATACGCGGATAATTACGATGCCCGCACGCATGGCAGTGCATGGCGAATTCGGCTTCAAGTTTTGTCGCGGGTGAACCACACCGTCCGCAGAAACGGTGATTTTCAAGCCAAGCACCGACTTGCAACGCAGTTGCTAGCAAACTAAACCATCGACTCGGTAACTCGGCCATCCACTGTCGGCCGTCAATCCAGTTATCTTCCGGCTGAGACATTACTTTTAACGCCACTGGTTCGTCATCCCAGTAGCACAGCGGTTGCATGCTGTTATCCCACCGTTGCCAAGGTTGCAGTGGCGTGTGCAGTTCACCTCTGTCAGCTAAAAAAGCGGGCGCCAGCTTGCTTTTGGCCAACACAATTACTCGCCCTGCCCGCTCTTGGGTAGGAATGTCTCGCCTAAGCATGAGCACCCTCAGGCCAGGTTAGTTGATGCGCCTCACACTTAGCGCGATGGGCGTCACTTTCAGCATCACTTGGACGAATAACACGCAATTGGCCTGGCTCTAACGCTAAGCGCTGAATGGAGAGACCTTGACTGGCATCGTCGTTTTTATTGCTACCTTGGTTACCTGCATCCAGCGTAAGTGCCGTCTGCCCACCCGTCATCGACAGATACACTTCCGCCAGAATCTCGGCGTCCAGCAACGCGCCGTGTAGCACACGACGGCCATTATCAATCTCGTAGCGCTTACACAGCGCATCGAGATTATTGCGCTGGCCAGGATGCTTTTGCCGCGCCATTTCTAAGGTATCTAGGATGCGGCAATGCTCAGCGACTGGCCCCAAAACAGGTGATCCGCGCTTTTGGTTGAGCATGGCAAATTCGTGATCGATAAAGCCAACGTCAAACGCCGCGTTATGAATCACCAACTCTGCGTCTTGAATAAACTCCCAAAACGCATCGGCCACTTGTGCAAATATCGGCTCGTCAGCCACTCGTTCATTATCAATCCCATGAACAGCCACTACCTCAGCATCGATATGCCGCTCTGGATTGATGTACTGGTGATAGGTGCGACCGGTAAAACGGCGATTTACCATCTCGATCGCGCCAATCTCGACCAACCGATGCCCTTGTTTCGGATCAATACCAGTGGTTTCCGTATCTAAGACGATTTGGCGCATCAGGCCCTCCTTTCAACGTGCTCGTCAATCGCAGTATTGGCGAGTGCATCCGCTTTCTCATTTCCGGGATGCCCACTGTGTCCTTTCACCCAATGCCACTCAACTTGGTGGCGCTGGGTTTCTTCGTGCAGCATTTGCCACAGTTCCGCATTTTTTACTGGCTGTTTAGCGGCGGTTTTCCAGCCGCGTTTTAACCAATTGTGAATCCACTGAGTGATCCCTTGGCGCACATACTGCGAGTCGGTCCAAAGCGCGACGTCGCAGGATTGATTTAACGTGCGCAATGCCGTAATAGCCGCCATCAGCTCCATCCGGTTATTGGTGGTGAGCGTTTCGTAACCGTATAGCGTCTTTTCATGTTCACCGCTTTGGAGAACGACACCCCATCCGCCGGGGCCTGGATTGCCTCGGCAGGCGCCGTCGGTATACACCGTTACCTGCGGCCGGCGCGTTTTTTCTTCATTGCTCAACGCTTAGGTTCCTCATTGTGATCTACCGTCGATTGATTCGCCAAGTGTTGCTGTCTTCGGTCAGCTGCCAAGCGATTTGAGCCGCGCGCCACACCTAAAGAATGCGTCGCCGCCGCCGGGTTGACACCAAATTGGACCCGCTGCGCGGGTGCTTGAGGTTGTTGGCGCTTGGCTTGAATCATATAACTTTCACCTAACGGAACGTTGAGGCGGCGCCCCCACGCTTCCCATGTTTCACGACACCTTGACTTTTTCGCCGAACAAAATAAAGGGCCATAAAAACCGCAATAGTCTACGCGTTCAACGGTGAAATCGACAGACTCCAACCATTGAGTCAGCTGTGATGTGCCATGCCAGTGCGCGCGCTCACTATGCGTCTTTGTATCATTACGAGGGAAACTGTGCCGGCCTGGCAAAAGCCGTCGCGTTAGATTGCTAAGACCTACCGGGTTAAAGCCAAAAATCACTAAAATACCGTGATCCGCGGTGAGCCTGGCAGCTTCTTGTAAGGTCTTCTCGGCGTCAGGAACGTGCTCTAGCCAGTGATGGATGAGACAGATATCCAGGCATCCATCGGGCAGAGCAAGCTCGCTCGGCGGGCATATAAGGCTTGATGCCTGTCTGGCGTAAGCGCGACTGGGTACCCATTCAATCACATGGGGCACCGATGATAAGTTTAATAAAGAAGGCCCCATGGTCATCTCCAAAGAATGACCGCCAGTGCGCGCTTCAATTACCGGGCCAAGGCAGGCACGCTGAACCTCACTTAATTTTTTACCTGCATCGGACGCCCAAAAACGCTGGCTGTGTTTTAGCCGCTGCGTCAATGAATCAGCCGTGTGGGAATTTGACATAAATGGCGCATACCTCCAAAGTAACGGCCTTTTGACGACGTCAATACTTAGATCTAAATCTAAAGGATCTCGCATGCTGAGCGTGACACCCATCCCCGCCTTAAGCGACAACTATATTTGGTTGCTACGACAAGATGCCAGTCCTGGCGTTTGTATCGTGGATCCTGGTGAGGCGGCTCCGGTTATCGAGTTACTTGAACGCGAGTCACTCACCCTTGAAACCGTGTTGATCACTCACCATCACCCTGACCACACGGATGGGCTTGATGAGTTGATCAAGCGCTATGCACCACGGGTGATTGGTCCTGATAACCCTTCAATTAACGGCATTAGCGACCCTGTGGGCGAAGGCGACGAAATTCGCGTCATGGGGCGCCTATTTGAAGTGATGGCGACACCGGGTCATACCCTTGACCATATTAGTTTTTTCACGCCAGGGATACCGCCGCTACTCTTTTGCGGCGATGTGATGTTTTGCGCCGGTTGTGGACGCTTATTTGAAGGCACGCCGGAGCAAATGCACACAGCGCTTAAGCGTTTTGCCACCCTGCCCGAAGATACGCTTGTGTTCGCTGGGCATGAATATACGCAGGCAAATTTGCGCTTTGCCCGTGAAGCCGATCCAGAAAATGAAAACGTCAAATTCGCATTGCAGGAATGTGATAAGGCACGGTCACTTGAGCGCCCCACGCTACCCAGCACGATAGGACGCGAACTCGACATTAACCCCTACTTGCGCTTGAGTACATCAAGTGTGCGGCAGGCCGCCAGTATCCAGGGGCCAATAGATGACGACCTTGCAACGTTTACCACGCTGCGTGAGTGGAAAAATCGTTTTTAGTCAATATCATTTTTTTTAGCCAACTTTCAAAGACACAACATCGCCTATGACGAACCGCACAATTCGGCAACGTTTACTGTTAAGCGTTAGCAGCACCACTCTGACAGCGCTGCTACTATGCGTGAGTGCTCAAAGCCAGGCATCAGCACCTATCTCTGGTTTAGCCAACAAAACGCCTAGCGCCGATTTTGCTACCACCCGTGACGATAGGCCTCACTTTTGGGAGTCGCTAGCATTAGAGCCTCAAAATGCTTGGAGCCAGCTGCGGAACAGCTTTGCCTGGCAAGATGAGCAGCTCTCAGCGCAAGCTCAAGCACGTGTCGATAAGTGGATAGCGTATTACCGCTCAAGCCCTGAGAATATTGCGACGATTACCGAGCGCGCCACGCCGTGGCTTGCTTGGATCACTCAACAAATTAACGCACGCAATTTACCTGGTGAAATTGCGCTTATCCCCTTTATTGAAAGCTCCTTTGACCCCAGCGCGCGCAGTCACCGTGGGGCAGCCGGACTATGGCAATTTATGCCAGGCACTGGCGATGCGTTAGGTTTAATACGTAATGGCCAATACGACGGGCGCTTAGATGTCGTGGCATCAACACAAGCGGCTCTTGATTATATTGAGATGCAAGCCGACCAGTGGTACGAGGGAGATCTTTCGCTTTCGCTAGCCGCTTATAATGCTGGTGCCGGTAGAGTGAACCGCGCCGTACGCGATGCACAGAGCTATGGCAAAAGCGGCCAGTACTGGGATTTGCAGTTGCCTGACGAAACCATGCATTACGTGCCTAAACTGCACGCGATTGCCACCATTATTGCCGACCCCGAACGCTATAATGTAATCCTCCCTGACATTGAGATAGCGCCTGCCTTTGCCAAGGTTCGTTTGCGTAATACTCTCACCCTGCGCGAAGCGTCGAAACGTCTTGACGTTGACCAGTCCATTCTTGCTGAGCTCAATCCCGGTCTTCTCAATGACACCATGAATCCACGCCATGGGCAGACGTTGTTGGTACCAAATGAGGCCAACCCCGAGAGAATGGCCAAGTTAGCCTTGGGAGACAGAAACGCACAAGTCGCCACAGCCAACCCGACGACATACCGGGTTGAACGAGGCGACAACCTCTCCACCATTGCGGCTCGACACAACCTCACGCAACAACACATTATGCGGTTAAATGCTATTGAGCGCCCTGATTCGCTCCAACCAGGCCAGCTCCTGACACTTTCTGACTCCTAGGGCTTCACCGCCATAGAGCGGCTAATTGCGTACTGATAAGTGACCGGGGAAACCAATGAAGCAGATTGGCAACGCGTTTTTAACCGGGTTATTCAATGCCCGTCATTGGCGGCCAAGATTGGCGGTGCTGATTTGCTTCTTTTGGACTTTTTCTGCTCAGGCTCAAGAGCAGCAGGCCGAAACGTCTGGTCGTAATGACAACATTGAGACCCGCCATGCGTTAGCCCTATACGACATGCCGTCACTGCCCAAAGACTTTACGCACTTCCCCCACGTGAACCCTGATGCGCCCCGTGGGGGAAGCATGACCCGCACTGCCGTCGGCGGCAGCTTCGACTCCACCAACCCTTTCATCATTCGCGGCACGCCAGCAAGCGGCATCTCGCAGATTTACGATACGCTAATGGCCAGCAACCCCAATGAGCCTTTTAGCCTTTATGGATTATTGGCAAGCGGTGTTCGCCTCGACCCCGAGCGTGAGTGGATCGAGTTTGACCTGCGCCCTGAGGCACACTTTCACGACGGCGAGCCGGTTACCGCCGACGACGTCGTCTTCTCCCTTAATATACTTCGCGAAGAAGGCAACCCTTTCTATCGTAACTACTACGCGGGGGTGGACGACGCCGTCGCGCTTGACGATCATCGTGTGCGCTTTAATTTCAACGATACCAACTCGCGTGAGCTACCCTTGATTGTCGCGCAGATGCCAATTTTGCCCCGCCATTACTGGGAATCACGCGATTTCACCGCGCCAACGCTAGCCAAGCACCCTGGCTCTGGCCCGTATCAAATCGACACCATCGACCCTGGGCGGCGTATCGTCTTTAAGCGCGATGATAACTATTGGGGGAAAGACCTGCCGGTCAATATTGGGCGCTATAACATTGACCGTTTAGCCTACGACTACTACCGCGACCGTGATATTGCTTGGCAGGCCTTTAAAGCCGGATTGACCGATTTTCGCACCGATGCCCGCGCCGCGACATGGGCTATCGGCTACGATTTTCCCGCGTATCATGAGGGGTTGATCAAACGTATTACCATTCCCGATGTCAACCCCTCACCGATGCAGGCGTTCGTGTTTAATCTACGCAAGGCAAAATTCCAAGACCCCAGGGTACGCGAAGCCCTGAGCCTGACTTTCGACTTCCCCTGGTTGAACACCAATATCTTTTACGGCGCCTACCAGCGTACTAAGAGCTTTTTCCAAAATTCTGAGATGCAGGCCACAGGGAAACCCAGCAAAAAAGAGCTGGCGCTACTTGAGCCGTTTCGCGATGAACTCATTGGCTCGCACCGTTCCGATAGGCTTTTTACTCAGCCGCTGCCCATCGACCAACCGGAAGAGCGGCGCGAGCGCCTGCGGCGCGCGTTGACACTTTTGCGCGAGGCGGGCTATCGCGTAGAGGGGCAGCGCTTGGTCCACCAAGAAAGCGGCGAGCCGCTTACGCTTGAAGTGTTGCTATACGACTCAGGACTTGAGCGCGTTGTCCAACCGATGCTGCGCAATATGGCGCGCCTGGGAGTACAAACCTCGTTACGTATCGTCGATATCAACCAGTATCTTAATCGGCTACGTAATTTTGACTACGACATGGTCATCAGCCAATTTCCTCAGTCGAACAACCCAGGCAATGAGCAGCGTGATTTTTGGACCAGTGCCGCCGCACAGCAACCGCAAAGCCGCAACTTGATGGGGTTGTCGCACCCGGCGGTTGACCAACTGGTTGAGCAATTAATTCGTGCAGACAGCCGAGAGGAACTTCACACCGTCACCCATGCACTTGATAGAGTGCTGCGCTGGGGGTTTTACGTCATTCCCCATTACCATTCTGGGGAAACTCGCATCGCTGTGTGGGATAAGTTCGAGTATCCCAAGCCGTTTCCTCAATACGCCATGGATTTCGACGCGTGGTGGGTCGATACTGAGCGCGAAGCCCAGCTCAAGAGCCGCCGTAGCGGTCGCTGACAATTGTTGAAGGAGCCCCGCCGTGGCGCGTTATACATTACGCCGACTACTACTCATGATCCCAACCCTAGTAGGGATTATGCTGCTCAATTTTGTCATCGTACAAGCCGCTCCCGGCGGACCCATCGACCAAATGCTGGCGCGCTTTGAAGGCGCGAACGCCATGGCCAGCACACGCCTGGATATGGGCGGCGGTGACGTGCAAATTAGCGATGACTCCCGTGGTGCCCGAGGAGTCGACCCGCGCTTTATTGAGCAGTTAGAGGAGCAGTTTGGCTTTAACGAGCCAGCGCATGAGCGCTTCTTCGGCATGATGGGGGATTATCTTACCTTTGATTTTGGCACCAGCTTCTTTCGTGACCGACCGGTTATCGATTTAATGCTGGAACGCTTACCGGTTTCTATCTCGCTCGGGCTTTGGACCACGCTGCTAGTGTATTTAATCTCGATCCCGCTAGGGATACGCAAGGCTCTCAAACACGGATCAAAATTTGACGTTTGGACCTCAGGTCTGGTGATTGTTGGCTATGCCATTCCCGGCTTTCTCTTCGCGATTTTACTCATTGTGCTGTTTGCCGGCGGCACCTATCTCGACTGGTTCCCTTTACGCGGGCTCACCTCGCCGGATTTTGATCAGCTCTCGACATGGGGCAAAATCAAAGACTATTTTTGGCATATCACGCTGCCCGTCATTGCCGCGTCCATCGGCAGCTTCGCCACGCTAACCATGCTGACCAAAAACAGTTTTTTGGATGAAATCCACAAGCAATATGTACTCACCGCACGGGCCAAAGGCGCCGACGAACAGCGGATACTCTATGGTCATGTGTTTCGCAATGCGATGCTGATCATTATCGCTGGGCTACCTGCGGCCCTGGTGGGCATCTTCTTCACCGGCGCCCTACTGATCGAGGTCATCTTCTCGCTCGATGGTTTAGGGCTTCTCGGTTTTGAAGCGGTGATGCAGCGTGACTACCCGGTCATTTTTGGCACTCTCTATCTCTACACGCTGATTGGTTTGTTGCTGAAGCTCGTCTCCGATTTGACCTATGTGTGGGTTGACCCACGCATCGATTTTGCCACCCGGGAGTCATGACCGTGTCGCCGATTACCCGTCGCCGCCTCGCCGCTTTTCGCGCCAACCGCCGCGCCTATGTGTCGCTGTGGTTGTTCAGCGTGCTCTTTGTGCTGACCCTATTTGCCGAGCTGATCGCCAACGACAAGCCTATCGTCATGCAGTATGACGGCAGTTGGTATGTGCCGCTTTTAATCGACTACCCGGAAACCGAGTTTGATGGCTTTCTCCCCACGCGGACAGACTACCTTGACCCGTTTATTCAAGAGCAAATTCGCGATCACGGCTGGGCATTATGGCCGCTAATTCCCTTCTCATACCAGACGTTAGATATGCACATGACGCGCCCGTCCCCCGCGCCGCCGGATAGTCGCCACTGGCTAGGCACCGACGACCAAGGCCGCGATGTGCTTGCCCGAGTGATCTACGGCTTTCGGTTATCGGTTGCGTTTGCGCTAGTCCTCACCGCCGGTTCTCTGGTGATGGGCGTGCTGTTCGGCGGTATTCAAGGCTACTTCGGCGGCAAAATCGATTTGATCGGCCAACGCGTGACCGAAATCTGGTCGGGGCTACCGGTGCTATTTTTGCTAATTATTCTGGCAAGCTTCGTGCAACCGGGGTTTTGGTGGCTGTTGGGCATTATGCTGTTGTTTTCATGGCTGGGGCTTGTCGATATTGTGCGCGCGGAGTTTCTACGCGCCCGCAACCTGGAGTATGTCCGCGCGGCCAAGGCTATGGGGTTACCATCACGCCTGATCATGTGGCGTCATGTCCTCCCCAACGCCATGGTGGCCACACTCACGTTTATCCCCTTTATTTTTACCGGTGCCATCGGCACCTTAACGGCGCTGGATTTTCTCGGCTTTGGACTACCGCCCGGCGCACCGTCGCTGGGAGAACTGGCGGCACAAGGCAAGAACAACTTGCATGCGCCGTGGCTTGGTATCACGGCGTTTATGACCCTCGCGATTATGCTTTCACTGCTGGTGTTTATCGGTGAAGGCCTTCGCGATGCCTTCGATCCGCGTCACGTCAAGCAACGGCCGGCGCAAGCGATTGCACCACAGGAGACTCCTCATGGCTGAGGCATTGCTATCGGTTAAACAGCTTAGCGTCGATTTTGACGGTACTCCGGTGGTGGATGGTTTAAACTTTGACGTCAGCGCCGGAGAAACGCTGGCACTGGTAGGAGAATCCGGTTCCGGAAAATCTGTTTCAGCGCTAGGCGTGATGAACCTGCTCCCCGAAAACGCTCGCGTAAGCGGCGAGCGTTTTCTCTTAGGCACGAACCTTGAAGCGCTGAAACGGCCACAGTGGAATGCCATTCGCGGCCACCAAGTGGGGTTTATTTTTCAGGAACCGATGACGTCACTTAACCCGCTTCATCGCATCGGCAAACAAATTGGCGAAACGCTCAAACTGCATCAGGGCTTAAGCGGCCGCGATGCCCGAAAGTACACCAAAACGCTGCTTGAGCAGGTCAAACTCCCCCGCGCGGAAGAACTTCTGGACGTCTGGCCTCACCAACTTTCCGGCGGGCAGCGCCAGCGTGTCATGATTGCCATGGCGATTGCCAACCAACCCAAACTGCTGATTGCCGACGAGCCTACCACCGCGCTGGATGTCACCGTACAACAAGAAATTCTCGCCCTGTTGCGCGAACTGCGCGACCGTCACGGCATGGGAATGCTATTTATTACCCACGATCTCAATCTGGTGCGCGCCCATGCTGACCGCGTGTGCGTGCTGTATCAGGGTCGGGAACAAGAGAGCGGCACCGTCGAGCAGGTGTTTAAGGCGCCTACCAGCGACTACACAAAGGCACTGATCGCGGCCGAACCCGAAGGGCGCCCAGCACCACTGGGTCGAGTCACGCCACGGCTTACGGCTAAACAGCTCAGTGTAAATTTTGCCCGTCCTAAAGCCGGTCTTTTTCGCCGCGCGCCACCGCCTTTTGAGGCGGTAAAACCCATGGATTTATACGTCGCCCCCGGCGAAACCTTGGGCATTGTCGGAGAGTCCGGCTCCGGCAAGACAACCCTGGCCTCTGCGATCATGCGGATGGTAGAAAGCCGCGGCGAAATCACGTTGGGAGATGACACCCTGAATGCGCTTTCTGGCAAAGCGCTCAGGAAAGAACGCTATCGCTTTCAAATGGTGTTCCAAGACCCCTACGGCGCCCTATCCCCGCGGATGCCGGTGTTCGACATCATCAGCGAAGGGCTACGGTTTCACTTTCCTGCCCTTTCGAATTCCGAAGTCATCGAGCGCGTTCATCGTACGCTAACGGAAGTGGGGCTACCTGAGAGTGTCGCCGCGCGCTACCCGCATGAGTTTTCCGGCGGTCAGCGCCAGCGCATCGCCATTGCTCGGGCCATCATTCTGGAACCGGAGCTTCTCGTGCTCGATGAGCCTACCTCAGCGCTGGATCGCACCGTACAGAAACAAATGGTCACATTGTTGCGCGATTTGCAGTCAAAACGGCAGCTCAGCTATCTGTTCATTAGCCATGACCTTGCCGTGGTTCGCGCCATGGCGCACCGCATTATGGTGCTGAAAGAAGGGGAAGTGCTGGAGGCCGGCACCTGCGAAGAGGTGCTCAACGCCCCCCAGCACGACTACACCAAGCGGCTCGTGAGTGCCGCACAGCTGGTGTAGGCAGGCAAAAAACTCAATTAAAAAAGCGCGATTTCGTCGGCGGTAAGTTCGCGCCACTCACCGGGAGGAAGGTTCGCGTCAAGCACAAGCTCGCCTATTGCTGCGCGATGCAGTGATTCCACTCGGTTGCCTAAAGCCGCGAACATGCGCTTCACCTGATGATAGCGCCCTTCGGTGATGGTCAACTCCGCTTCCGTGGGGCTAAGTAGTTTTAGCGTTGCGGGCTTAGTTGGTTCTTCCTCGCCATCTAGCAGCAACCCCTCAGCCACCTGTTCCACCGCACGCTGTGCCGCCGCCCCGTCCAAGGGTGAAGCAAGCGTCGCGCGGTAAACCTTGGCGCAGCGATGCTTTGGCGAGGTAATACGATGCGCCCACTGACCATCATCGGTTAACAGTAAAAGCCCGGTGGTATCCACATCTAAGCGCCCAACGGGTTTCAAGCGTTCGGCCTTGGGCAGGTCGATCAAATCCACTACGCGGGGATAAAAGCCGCGCCGGGCGCTACATTCCACGTCAAGTGGCTTGTTAAGCATCACGTAACGCAGCCCCACAAGCGCTAAAGGCTCGCCTTGCCATCTCACCGTATCGTTATCCGGATCCATTTGCGTGGCGGCTTGCTTGATGGGCTCGCCGTTAAGTTCAACCTCACCGTTTTTGAGCGCTCGCTTGGCCAGACTGCGTGTTAACGGGGTCGTTTCACTTAAAAAACGGTCAAGTCGCATCACTGGCCAACTCCTGGCAATAGCTGAAACCGGTCGGCATCTTGCCAAGCGGGAAACTTCTCGCGAAAAGCGTCCAACGCATCAAGGTCCAGCGTCCCGGTTTCGATAAACCCTTCATAAGCGGGTCGGTCAATGAGTGGCTCGCCTTTAAAATCCACCAGCATCGAGTCGCCGCTAAACGCGATTCCCTTGGCATCTTCGCCTACCCGATTAACCCCAATCACATAGCTTAAGTTTTCAATCGCCCGCGCCTGCAGTAGCGTGCGCCAAGGGTGGCGACGTGGCGCCGGCCAATTGGCAACGCATAACAGTGCATCGTACTCAAAATGCTCACCCTCATTGGGCTGCTGGCGTTGCCATACGGGAAAACGCAGGTCGTAGCAGACGCTAAGCAGAATTCTGACACCTTTACAGCTCACCACCTTGCGCGTTTCCCCCATATCGTAGCGCTCGTGCTCGCCCGCCATACGAAACAGATGGCGTTTGTCATAGGTGGTTAAATCACCGTCGGGTGTGGCCCAGATCAGGCGATTGAAATACTTGCCACCCTCTTCGATAGCAACGCTTCCGGTCATCACACAGTCACGCGCTTGGGCTTGCGCTTGGAGCCATGCCACGGTTTGACTCTCAGCCATTGGCTGGGCTTGCTCGCGTGAATTCATGGTAAAGCCAGTGGAAAACATTTCCGGCAGGACAATTACATCGGTATCTCGCCCATCGTAATCGTCGAGCAACGTTTCTAAATGGCGGTGGTTGGCCGCAGGGTCTTCCCAGCGGAGATCGCACTGCACCAAGCTGGTGGTTAGCTGACGCATAGGTCATCTCCTTTATTGTCGCCATGGCTCGTCTTGTTTCGTTAGTGTGATAGATTAGCATTTTTTCACGCACTTTTTTCATGCCGTTTTATACCCACGCTTGTTGCCAACGAGGTTGTCATGTCGTCTTTACCTACTCCAGTACGCGATCCAGAAGCCGTTAAAGGCGTAGGTTTTGGCGTAACCGCCTACATGATGTGGGGCTGCTTCCCGCTTTTTTTCGCGTTATTTCAAGGTGTGCCAGCGTTTGAGATCTTGATTCACCGTATTTTGTGGTCGTGCCTTTTCTTAGTCGGCTTGATTAGCCTGTTAAGACGCTGGCCGCCGGTAGTCGCTGCCCTTAGCAAGCCTAAGCGCCTTGGTCGCGTTCTGGGTTGTGCGCTGCTGATTGGTTTGAACTGGGGGGTCTATATTTACGCGGTGGAAACGCAACAAGTGCTCCAAGCCAGTTTAGGCTATTTTTTAACGCCGCTGGTTAACGTCGCGCTCGGTATCTTAGTACTGCGAGAAGTCATGGCACGTTTACAGCTAATCGCCTTGGGGCTTGCGACACTGGCCATTGCCATTCAATTTGCCTTACTTGGCGAAATGCCGTGGTTGAGTTTGATTCTGGCTTTTTCGTTTGGCACCTATGGGCTCTTTCGCAAACAGGTGCCGCTCGATGGTCTTTCGGGGCTTTTTGTCGAAACCCTGCTGCTGCTCCCGCTGGCGCTTTTGGCCTTTAGCTGGCTGAGCTTAACAGGGCTTTCGCACTTTGCCATTGACCCCACCACCACGGCACTGTTGATCACCAGCGGCGTGATCACTGCCCTACCGTTGATGGCATTCGCGGGCGCCGCCCGGCGGCTGCGTTTGGCAACGCTCGGTTTTTTAATGTACATCAACCCAAGCATCCAATTTTTCATCGCGTTAAGTGTCTTCCATGAGCCACTTTCCACCATACAACTGGTGACCTTTTTACTCATCTGGATCGGTCTTGCCTTGTACTCCTACTCGGCTTGGCACCAATCACATACGCGCCTAGCGGCCACTCGGTAACGCTTTAGCTTGGCCACTTTCCTCATCATGACCGATAACGGTCTCAAGGGTTTCGCGCTCTGGCTGATAGCCCACGCGAAAGCCACCCCAGTGCTTGCCATTCACATAAACCGGCACTGAGAGATCGTGCATAATTTCACCGGTGTCACGCTTGTAAGTTTGCAGCAATAGCGCTTTTTCATGCGCCCCACAGCGCCTGCCGGTAGGGTCATCAAAAATACGTTTGCTGCGGCAAAATTTCAGGTCGTGCGCGTAATCCCCGGTCGGTTGACGGCTAGTCGCCTTGTTATGCGTGGGTACATAGCCGTTACGGTCACAGGCAATCGCATAGCTTAGTCCTTGCGCTTTCAGCATTGGCTCCTGAAGCGCCGGTAAATGACGATCGGTAAACTCATCAAAGGCGGTTTTATACATGGGCGGGGTTGTCCCTGGAATCTTCTCGTAGCGTGGATCAAACAACCCAGTTTGAGAAAGCTCGCCATGTTTTAGTGCGTGTTCAAACAACTTACCCAACTGATCCGCTGTTTTACGTGCGGCGTGGAATATATCTTGGTGACGACCACTTAACCGCTGCTGCGCCAGCTCGCCGTCAACGCTTTCAGCGGCGTCCATCAGCTCTCGAGCCTGCTCAGCCAAATCGTGCATATCGCGGTTACCTTCATCAACATCCACTTCCAACTGACGCAGGTTATCCGCCACCGTCTGACTGTGTTGCCGAGTATCTTCCATGGCTTGTGCAACGCCAGTAATTTCGTTGTGTACTTGGTCGAAATCACTCGTGATATTGACCAGACTGTTACCTACACCGCGAATTCCCTCGGAGCGTTCGCTGATTCGCGTCATCAGATGCCCCATGGTACCGACCACGCTCTGACCGCTCTGGTGCATATCTTTCACCAGTTCATCAACATTGTGCGTCGCATTGGAGGTCTTAAGGGCTAGATTGCGCACCTCCCCCGCGACCACCGCAAAACCTCGCCCATGCTCGCCCGCCCGCGCGGCTTCAATAGAGGCGTTTAGCGATAACAGATGCGTTTGTTCAGCGATGCCCTCGATCATCGACGTGACATCACGGACACGCTCGATTTTATCGTTAAGCGAATTAAGCGCATCAAGTGCCTGCTCCGAGCGTTCAGCAATCTGCATCATCTCGGTAATGACTTCATCAAGTTCGCTGCGATTATGATGACTGGCATCACGGGCACTGTCAGAAAGCGTTGCCACCTGGTTTGCGCTGGTGGAGACTTGAGCAATAGCGGCATTGATCGCGCTCATACTAGCAGAGGCATCGCGCGCCATGGTTTCTTGCTTATCGAGACGTTGGTCCATCAGATCCGCGTAATGGGACACTTCAGCCGAAGCAATCGCCGTGCTGCTCGCACGCTGCATGAGGCGATAGGCCATGTTACGTAGCGAACGATAGTCACGCACGGGCCACAACCACGAACCATGGCGAGCAAGGCCTTCTCGGCCAGAGTAGTATACCGCTAAGGCTCCACTAAACACCCAAGCTGCGCCCCCTAGGGCTGCCAACACCAGCCCGGCATAACCCCAAATTCCCCCTAGCACTTGCGCACCGATCGCCAGTAAAAAGCATCCCAGTGCTGCTAGAATAGAAAGTAATCGCATAGCGTCTCTTTACCTTTTTGTTATTGAAAGCGTTTCATCGCAATGCGTTGTGGCCAACGCTCATGCCGGAGTACCGGATGCCAGGGCATCCGGTACTGAGCTTAACGCGTTGTTGTAGGGAAGGAAGTAGCACTTTCGGGGAAGAATTTCCCATCCATTAGGATTAACGGCTAGACCTTAGCCTTAGCCAGCGCCTGATCAATATCGGCAAGCAAATCATCAATATGCTCGATGCCAATCGACAAGCGCACCATATCGGGCGTTACCCCGGCCGTTTTAAGCTCATCCTCGTTTAACTGCCGATGCGTCGTTGAGGCCGGGATAGACGAGCAGCTTTTGGCATCGCCAATATTCACCAAGCGCAAAATTAGCCCCAATGCGTCATAAAAACGCTCGCCGGCGGCTTGACCGCCTTCAATGCCAAAGCTCAGGATGCCGGACGCATGCCCCTGCATATAGCGCTTAGCCAAAGCATGATCCGGGTGGCTCTCAAGTCCTGCATAGTGCACCCATTTCACCTGAGGATGCGCTTCCAGGTGCTTTGCCACCGTTAAGGTATTGGCACAAATGCGTTCAATACGCAGCGATAATGTCTCAAGCCCCTGAAGCAGATTCCAAGCGGCTTGCGCCGAAAGCGCCGCCCCCATGTTGCGCAAGGGAACAACACGAGCACGGGCAATAAACGCAGCATCACCCACATCGCGGGTATAACTGACACCGTGGTAGGAGACATCCGGCTCGGTCAAAAGGGGAAAACGGTTGGCGTTTTCTGCCCACGGGAACGTGCCTGAATCGACAATAACCCCACCAACGGTCGTACCATGACCGCCAATATACTTGGTCGCCGACTGCACGACGATATCGGCCCCGTGCTCAATTGGCCGGCACAGGAAAGGTGTCGCGGTGGTGTTATCAACGATGACCGGTACGCCATGGCGATGAGCAATCTCAGCGAGTTTGGCAATATCCACCACACCGCCTGATGGGTTACCGATGCTTTCGCAGAAAACGGCTTTCGTGCGCCCATCAATCAAGCCTTCGATACCGTCAAAATCATCCTTATCCGCAAAGCGCACGTTAATGCCTTGACGCGGCAAGGTGTGAGCGAAAAGGTTGTATGTGCCGCCATAGAGCTCGCTAATGGAGACGATATTGTCACCCGCCTCGGCAATGGTCTGAATAGCGTAGGTAATCGCCGCCATGCCCGACGCAACAGCTAACCCGGCGATGCCGCCTTCCAGCGCGGCCACGCGCTGCTCCAGCACTGCACACGTTGGGTTCATAATGCGCGAATAGATATTGCCTTCGACCTTAAGGTCAAAAAGATCCGCGGCGTGCTGGGCATTATCAAAGGAAAACGAGGTGGTTTGATGAATGGGTACCGCCACGGCGTTCTGATTGTCGGGCTCGTAGCCATGGTGGAGAGCAAGGGTTTCACGTTTCATAGATAACTCCTTTATAGGGTCTGGATATATTTAAGGTCTGGATATACAGGGTTGAAATACCAACCTGCTTGCATCGATGCTAAACAAGCCTCAACGTTAAGGCCAATATCGTTTAGTCTGGTTATCATCGCATTGTCACGACTTTCGCCCCAACGTATTAAAAAGCTCATGCTCAAACGTTACGTTCCCATTTTGGCCTGGCTGCCCCATTATCATCGACGCTTGTTTGCCGCCGATGCTTTGGCGGGCCTCATCGTTACCGCCATGGTAATTCCGCAATCGCTTGCCTACGCACTACTGGCAGGACTGCCGGCCGTTGTCGGCCTTTACGCGAGCATACTGCCGCAACTGTTTTATACGCTGTTTGGCACTAGCCGCACCTTGGCGATTGGCCCCGTGGCCATTATTGCCCTAATGACCGGCGCGGCTCTCTCCAACGTTGCCGCTCCTAATAGTGCGATGTACGTGGAGGCAGCGCTTGTACTCGCGCTGCTTTCTGGCGCCATTTTGGTGCTGATGGGCTTGCTAAAAATGGGGTTTTTTAGCAATTTTTTGAGCCATCCGGTGATTTCAGGTTTTCTTACTGCA
Source organism: Vreelandella vilamensis (assembly GCF_031451755.1). Classification (NCBI taxonomy): domain Bacteria; kingdom Pseudomonadati; phylum Pseudomonadota; class Gammaproteobacteria; order Oceanospirillales; family Halomonadaceae; genus Vreelandella; species Vreelandella vilamensis. The sequence continues at coordinate 136,493 of NZ_JARWAN010000005.1, forward strand.
TCAGGTATCTTGATTGCCGCCAGTCAATTTAGCGCTCTTATCGGCGTGGAGAGCAGCGGATTTACCCTCATCGAAAGACTGACAACTCTGCTACTCAATCTGTCCGCTTTCCATCTTCCAACGGCTATCATCGGGGCTAGCACGCTGGCATTTTTAGTTCTGTTGCGCCGCTACGGCAAAAGCAGCTTGCGGCGCGTTGGTTTATCGCTTGGGCTGGCGGACCTTATCGCCAAGGCGGGCCCTGTCTTTGCCGTAATAGCCACCACACTGGCGACTTGGCATTGGCAACTGGACAGCGCTGGCGTTGCCACGGTTGGCAGCATTCCTGCCGGTTTGCCGCCATTCAGTTTCCCCTGGTCGGATGCCTCCTTGTGGCGCGCGCTATTGATTCCCGCCCTACTGATTAGCCTGGTCGGGTTTGTGGAATCAGTCTCCATGGGGCAGATGCTGGCGGCCAAACGCCGCCAGCGCATTTCCCCCAATCAAGAACTCATCGGCCTTGGTGCAGCCAACCTGGCGGCAGGTGTTTCAAGCGGTATGCCCGTTACCGGCGGACTCTCGCGTACGGTCATTAACTTTGATGCCGGCGCGCAAACGCCTGCAGCGGGGGCATTCGCCGCCTTGGGTATTGCGCTGGTCACATTTGCGTTTACGGGCTGGCTTTACTATCTGCCCATTGCCACCTTGGCGGCCACCATCACGGTGTCGATCTTGACCCTAGTGGATTTCCCCACGCTACATCAAACCTGGCGCTATTCACGCAGCGATTTTGCCGCAATGGCCATTACGATCATCCTCACCCTTGTCGAAGGCATTGAAGCGGGAATCATTGGTGGCATCACGCTTTCGATTGGGCTATTTCTTTACCGCACCAGCCGCCCACATAGCGCCCTTGTGGGCTGCGTGCCAGGGACTGAGCATTTTCGCAATACTACCCGCCACGATGTTGAAACCGTCGACCACGTCGCGCTGTTGCGCATCGATGAAAGCCTCTATTTTGCCAATGCCCGCTATTTAGAAGATACACTCTACAACTTGGTCGCGAGTCGTCCGGCACTGGAGCATGTTGTGATTGTCTGCTCGGCAGTCAATTTGATCGACGCATCGGCGCTAGAAAGCTTGGAGGCAATTAACGCGCGGCTGAAAGACTCCAACGTCACGCTGCATTTAGCGGAAGTCAAAGGGCCTGTGATGGATAAGCTAAAGCTGAGCGACTTTCTTGAGTCGTTAACCGGTCGCGTATTTTTAAGCACTTACGCGGCCTGGCGAGAACTAAGCCGCCCACCTGAAATACCCGAGGAGTGAGATCAGTGGATGATAACGCCTCGACCCCCGCGCATATTGAGGCTGACGGCGAGCGGCTGATACTGATAGGCGACTGGACACTGTTGCACTTTGCCTGTATCAAGCGCCAGCTAGCGAAGCTCGATCCCAGCCACTTTACGACGCTTTGCCTTGATAACGTGACGCGCCTTGATACCGCCGGGGCGCAGTGGCTGATTGAGTGGTACGGGCCCGCACGCATACAAGCGCTTTCATCAATGCTACCTGTTAAGCGCAAGAGCCTGCTGATTAGCGTGGCAGAAGCCGTCACAACCCAACAGCAAGAAACACCGCCCGTGAAAGCCTCAACGACGTTAATCCACGGCGTTGCGTTGGTGGGACAACATATTGAATCGCTTTATTTGCAACAAAAATACTTACTCGGCTTTTTAGGTTTGGTGCTTGCAGCATTGGCACGCACGGTCTGGCGGCCTAGCCGTTGGCGCATCACCGCGACGGTTGCTCATATTCAGCAAACCGGACTCAATGCCGTGCCTATTGTGATGCTGCTGACGTTCATGGTGGGTGCTGTGGTCGCCTTTTTGGGCGCCACTGTGCTAGAAAGCTTTGGGGCAACCATTTATACCGTGAATTTGGTCGTGTTCTCGTTTCTGCGCGAGTTTGGCGTACTGTTGGCGGCGATTATGCTAGCCGGGCGAACCGCCAGCGCTTTTACCGCGCAATTAGGGTCCATGAAGTCCAACGAAGAAATCGATGCGCTGCGCACTCAAGGACTCGACCCGATTGAGCTTTTAGTACTACCGCGTGTGCTTGCGCTGTGGATCAGCCTGCCCCTGCTCGCTTTTATTGGCACCCTCAGCGGTATGTTAGGCGGTGCGTTAGTTGGCGTTGTTGCGTTAGATATTCCGCTGACCCAGTTCTTGCGTATTGTTGAACGCGATATTGGCGTTTCGCATTTTTTCGCCGGTATCGTAAAGGCGCCACTATTTGCCCTTGTGATTGCGCTGGTTGGTTGCGCGGAAGGATTTAAAGTCAGCGGTAGCGCTCAATCGGTGGGTGAGCACACCACCTCTAGCGTGGTGCAATCGATTTTTATGGTCATTTTATTTGATGCACTCGCCGCACTCTACTTTATGGAGATGGGCTGGTAATGGATGACACCGTTATTGACATTGAGCGTTTAGAAAACCGTTTTGGTGCGAATGTGGTGCACCAGGATCTTAACTTGACCCTAAAGCGCGGTGAGATTTTGGGCGTAGTGGGCGGTTCGGGTTCCGGGAAATCGGTACTCTTGCGCAGTATCGTCGGTCTCAAGCCGATTGACGCGGGCGAAATACGCGTCTTCGGTCAGCAGTTAAACACCTTAAACACATCGCAACGCGCCGCCATTGAACGCCGTTTTGGGGTGTTGTTTCAGCAAGGCGCACTTTATAGCTCGCTGAACCTGGAGGAGAATATTGCGCTGCCATTGGTGGAGCATACGCCGCTACCCCGACAAGATGCCGAACATATCGCCCGCATGAAACTGGCGCTTGTGGGGCTAAATCCCAGTGCCGCCAAACAAATGCCTGCCGCGCTGTCAGGAGGGATGATAAAGCGGGCAGCACTTGCTCGAGCACTAGCTCTCGACCCGGACGTACTGTTTTTGGATGAACCCACCGCCGGGCTTGACCCCATCAGCGCCGCCAAGTTTGACCAACTGCTGTTAACACTGCGCGACGCGTTAGGCTTTTGTGTTTTTCTCGTCACCCACGATCTCGATACGCTCTATACCGTTTGTGACCGGGTTGCGGTGATATCGCAAAAACGCGTGCTCGTTGCTGATACACTCGCCAACGTCGCCGCGACTGATGATGCGTGGATACAAGACTATTTTCATGGCCCGCGCGGACGAGCAGCATACCTGGCAGCCAAGGAGGCAACTTAATGGAAACACGCGCCCACCACGTGGTGATTGGCCTGTTTACCCTACTGACGCTAACGGGCGCCATGCTGTTTTCGCTGTGGATGACGAAAGCCAGCCTGGAGCGTGAATACCAGCACATTGAAGTGGTGTTTAATCGCGCGGTCAGCGGATTAAATGAGGGGAGCCGCGTAGAATACAGCGGTATCGACGTGGGTAACGTCGTCAATATGCGTCTAAACCCCAACGATCCCCGTCAGGTATTGGCGCTAATACGCGTTGAGAGCAGCGTTTCGATTAAACAAGATACCCGCGCCCGTTTGGGGCTTGCCAACATTACCGGCAGCATGACCTTACAGCTTTACGGCGGTACCCCAGAGAGCCCGCTGCTTACCTCGTCCGACGGCAATCCCCCGCAAATTTTAGCCGAGCCCTCACCGCTTGATTCGCTGCTCTCCGACGGTGAAGCCATCGTGGGTAATGTCAGCCAGTTGCTAAGCAACCTCAATAGGCTCTTTGAACAGGAAAGCACGGAGCGTATAAGTCAAATTATTGCCAACGTAGAATCCATCAGCGGAGGGTTAGCCAGTCAGCAGCAACAGTTCGAACTTAGCATGAGGGAGTTCACCGCCCTCACCCAAGAAGCGCGAGAAACACTGGAACAGCTTCGTACGCTTAGCCAAGAGGCCAATCGGCTACTGAAAGAGGAAGGCAACGATTTAGTCGTCTCCTCCACGCATGCCGCTGATTCGCTGAACCAAGCGTCTCAGCGCTTAAATACTTTAATCAACACCAATGCCTCTGCGCTTGAAATAACGCTGGAGAACTCAGCGGCAGGCTCTGAATTGCTTGCCCCTGCGCTGGAAGAACTACGCGCGACGCTCAATAACCTCAATCGCGTAACCCGGCGCCTAGAAGAGAATCCAAGAGACTTTCTCTTTGGCGGCGATGCCATTCAGGAGTTTCGGCCATGAATTACCCTGCCTCACTTAAAATTCCCGCGTTTTTCCTACTGATCATCCTGCTCATCAGCGGCTGTTCTGTGCTGCCCGACAACACGCCGAATCAGCTTTACCGCCTCCCTGTACCGGAAATAGCACCGATTGGTGCCTCTCCTCAGCAGGTGGCGCTAAGTGTGCAACTCCCAAAAGCTGGCAGGCTTTTAGGCAGCGACAACATTGTCGTTTGGCCGGATGGAAACCAAGTCAGCGTTTACGGCGGCGCACGCTGGTACGAAGACGCGCCTGCCATGTTGCGAAGCGCATGGATCGAGGCCATTCAGCAAAGCGCGATTGTCAGCCACGTGAGCGCTGACCGCCAAGACGTTGATTACCAACTCACCAGTGAATTGCGGGACTTTCACATCGTCTATAACGATGGCACACCTCAGGCAGTGATGCGCGTTGACGTCGTGCTACACGGCAGCGCCAGCGGCGAGCGGCTTGCCACCACCCAACTTCAGGCATCGCAGGCAGCCAATAATGAACACGTCGATGCTGTGGTCAACGCCCTTGGCATAGCGGCCGAAAAAGTCAATCAAGCACTAGTTCAGTGGCTACACCTCATGCTGGAGCGCTAAAAACTTGCGTGGATCGCGCGGGTAAAAACGCTCAGGCTGGCGCGCAAGATGAGTAAAAGCGCGGGTATCTTTGTACGGCATCTTCATATAGCCAGAAACGCCAAGCCCCTCGATATCGGGCACGGCAGCTAGGATCACCGCGAGCTGGCGTTGAAACTCAGCTTCTTGATGGGCGTCGAGCAGACGGTAGTAGCTATGGATTTTGAGATGCTCTGGTAACGCTTCAAAAATAATCATGCCGGTATGGTGGATCGAATTAAGCCGCTCAAGCGCCATGATAATCGGCGATGGCAAAGCAAGATGCTCTTCCGGGTCAGGGCCATCTTCGAAGTAACTATGCTGACGCGAACGATCCTCCACTTCAGGTATATCACTTACCTCATAAGGGATCGTCATCGAAGGCTCGGGGTAAAAAGGCTCACTTGTCGAGGCGCGTTCTAGGTGAAGCGTTTTACGCGCATCGAACAGGCAGCTTTTAAAAACACCCTGGCGGTGAATGGCGCGCGCTAGGTGCACCATATTATTCACCGCCTGGGTAAAAGCAGGCTTTAGCGCTGGGTCGTGCAGGTTAAGCGACGAATCAATATACACCCCGTCGCGCTCCCAACGTACCGCCAAGCCCCCTACAACGGGGTATTTCCCTAACCGACTGACCGAGGCCAAAAATGCTTTTTCGGTTTCGCCCATACCTTGCATGAACTGCTTGTAGTAGCGGTCAAGCTGCACGTCATTGACGTCGTTAAGGGTTTCCACGACGTTTGCTTCACGCAAGAAAGATTTACGCGAGCTGTATACCACGGTATCGATCTCACGCTCGCTCGGCCGCGCCCACACAGGAATCAACGGCAAAGGTTCCGGCAAAGGCAAGTCCAGCATGACAAGTTTGGCCAACCTCGGCATCGCCTCCAAAAAGTGATCCCCCGCGCGACGGCGCACCGCCGGGTCGCTATCCAGCATGCCATCTAACGTGCGAGCAAATTCCATCGGTAGCCCTAGCGCGGTGGCGGGGATCGCCCGGTAACCAAAGCGGCAAGACTGCGCCGACGCCAGGGCATATAACGTGCCCGCCGCCCCCTGTTCGTCAAAACGCGGCGACGACAGAGCACCGTTAAGCTGCTCCTCGCCAATAAAGTAAACATCGCCTAGCCGCGCGTTAGTTTGCTGCAGGTCTGACGACATCAACTCCATCACATTGGCGACGACAAACTGAAGCTCGGCATCGAGCTGAGCAAAAACTGACGACCCCCAATCGATCAACGCAATCGCTTCGCGCGCAGGGTCAAACACCAAATTAGACGGCTTAATATCGCCATGCACCACGGGGCGCGCTTGGGGGCCGGATTCCCGCCGTAGTGTTTTGAGAATATCGGCCAGCTGCGCGGCAATCCGCACGATTAAGCGCGGCGATAGTCTACCCTCGCGCAGTGAGACTTCTTCTAGGTTCCAACCAGGCGCTCGCTCCATGGCCAAAATCGACTGGCCGTGCACACGTTGATACGCTTCCAGCGCGGGTATTCGAGGGTGTGCGACTTGCTCCAGCATGAACGCCTCTTCCTCAAGGCGTTCCTGCAGGTGAGTGGGCAGCGTGATTCGCGAGAACTTAAACACCAAATCGCGCGGAATTTTACCCCGCGGCGGCGTGGTACGCCCGGCGAACACAAAGCCGTAAGCCCCCTTGCCAATCAGCTCGATATCCCGGTAACCCAGCTGGGATAGCTGGGTTTGGCATAGCGCCACCCACTCTTTTAACTTGCGAGCATCTTGATGGCTAAGCAGATAGATCGATTGATCTTCCGGGATGTAAAACTGCTGCAAGGGCGCTTCGGCCATGGCAAGCTCCTATTCATCAAAGCTTTTATTCATCGAAGCTAGCGCAGTTCCAGCAACATCCTCTCGGGTGCTTCCAGATACGCTTTCCACTGATTACAAAAACGCGCAATGGTGCCCCCATCGATAAAGCGATGATCGCCCGCCCAGGTGACGGTCAGTATTGCCCGACGCGTCACATTGCCCGCCGCATCAAAGCGCGGCAACCACTGCGTTTTACCAATGGCCACAATCGCTCCTTCCGGTGCGTTGATAATCGGCGCCGCGTACGTGCCACCCATCGCACCAATGTTGGAAATGGTAATCGTGCCGCCTTTAAGATCCGCCTGCTCAACACGCCCCTCGCGCGCGGCTTGGGTCAAACGCCCAACTTCACCGGCAACTTCCAGTAAGGAGAGCGCCCTAACATTTTTCACGTTGGGCACCAAAAGCCCTACCTTACTATCCACCGCCATACCGATATTGCACTCGGGGTAGTAAGAAAGCTCGGTGGCTTCGGGGTTTAACTGGGCATTCAGAATCGGGTGTGTCTCTACGGCCAACGCCATGGCTTTCATGAAAAACGGCATCAGTGTCAGCCGCTCGCCCAGCGTCTCCGCCTGGGGTTTCAAACGCTCGCGCAGCGCAAGCAGCTCAGTCACGTCAATCTCTTCACCGTACTGAAAGTGAGGAATGGTCGTGGCCGCGGCCACCATCTGTTTGGCCATGGCAGCACGAACGCCGCGTAGCGGCTCTACCCGTGGCGTATTTTGCGAGGCAGGGGCGCTGGTACGCGTTGCCGGCGCTTCCAAATGCCCCAGAACATCTTCTTTTAAGACGCGACCATCCTTACCGGAGCCCGCAATCGCGGCCAAATCCAGCCCGTGCTCACGTACCAAGCGGCGCACGGCAGGGCTTGCCGGTGTTTTGCCGTAGGCACCGCCCGCTTGGGCCACTGACGTTTCAGTGCTTTCCCGCTCGGGTACCGTTTTTGGCGCTGGCGTTGCCGTTGGCTGTTGCGTATTTTCCTGCGGCGCGGAAACGCTTGCCTTCTCGCTGGTTGCTTCAACTTTATCTGATGATGCCGTCTCACCTTCCGCCTGGTAGGCGTAAAGCGGCGCATGCACTTTGGCGATTTGCCCTTGGTCCACGTAAAGCTTGGTCACTACGCCTGGTTCGGGCGCGGTGATTTCCACCAGCGCCTTGTCGGTCATAACCTCTACCACCGGCTGATCTTCTTCGATGGTGTCGCCTTCGGCCACGCGCCATTCAACCACTTCGCACTCAACAATCCCTTCGCCGATATCCGGCAACATGAAATCGCTCATCATTGTCTCCTCTTATGCACGTCAATCGGCATTAAAAATTAACGCTATGCTGAATCGCTTCGAAAATTTTCAGGTGATCGGGGAAGTACTCTTTCTCCAGCGTTAGCGGGAAAGGCGTATCCAGCCCCGTCACCCGTGCGATGGGCGACTCTAAATAGAGGAAACAACGCTCTTGAATTGTTGTGGCGATTTCGCCGGCAAAGCCACCGGTTAACGGCGCTTCATGGGTAATAACCAAGCGCCCGGTCTTAAGTACCGATTCCGCCACGGTATCCGCATCCCAAGGCAACAGGCTTCTCAAGTCGATCACTTCACAGGCAATACCCGCTTCTTCGGCAAGCGCCACGGCTTTGTCGATCACTTCCATCTGCGCGCCCCAGCCCACCACGGTGACGTCGGTGCCCTCCTTGGTGATTTCCGCCTCGCCAATCGGCAGCTGGTAATCCTCCTCGGGCACCTCACCGGTGGAGGCGCGATAAAGGCGCTTAGGCTCGAAAAAAATCACAGGATCAGGGTCGCGAATGGCAGCCAGAAGCAAGCCTTTGGCCTGATACGGGTTACGCGGCATCACCACCTTCAAGCCAGGTGTATGGGCGAAATACGCCTCAGGTGATTGCGAGTGATAAAGCCCGCCATGAATGCCGCCCCCATAGGGAGTACGAATGGTTAAACCACCGACGTTGAACAGATCACCCGAGCGGTAGCGAAATTTCGCTGTTTCGTTAACAATTTGGTCAAACGCCGGAAAGATATAGTCGGCAAACTGAATTTCGGCGACCGGCACTCCACCTTGGGCGGCCAATCCGTTTGCAAACCCAATAATACCCTGCTCAACCAGTGGGGTATTAAAGCAGCGTGCCTTGCCGTATTTTTCCTGCAAGTGGCTCGTCGCGCGAAAGACACCGCCAAAAACACCGACATCTTCGCCAAAGCAGACCACTTTTTCATCTTCCGCCATGGCGATACCCAAGGCGTTATTAATGGCTTGCAGCATGTTCATCGTCGGCATGTTATTCCCCCTCCGGCTGGTTAGCGTCATCGCGTACATCGAGATCGAGCGACTTCGCCCCGCGCGGGTACGCCTCAGGGTAGCGGCGAATGTGCTGCTTGAGGGCGTCAAACTGATGCTGCAACGCTGGCGTTATATCGGCATACACATCGCTTATCAGAGTATCAAGTGCTGGAGATGGGCGCTTTTCGGCACGTTTCATCGTTTCGAGCACTTCGCGACGCAAACGCTCCTGCGTTTCGGCCTCTTCGTCATCGCTCCACCACTCTTTGTGGCTTAGCCATTTTTGCATGCGCAGAATGGGATCTTTTAACCGCCATGTTTCCTCTTCGCTTTTGGCGCGATAACCAGAAGGGTCGTCCGAGGAAGAGTGCGCAGCCAAGCGATACGTCATCGCTTCGATCAGCACCGGCTGGTTTTTTTCCACAGCGATTTTGCGCGCCTGGTGCGTCGCCTCATAGACGGCCAATACATCGTTACCATCGACGCGAATGACGTGCATATGATAGCCAAACGCACGCGGGGCGATGCCATCAGCGGCAAACTGTTCGTTCGCGGGAGTGGAGATGGCGTAGCCGTTATTACGGCAAAAGAAGATCACCGGCACCTGATGTACCGACGCCATGTTCAGCGCCGCATGAAAGTCCCCTTCTGAGGCAGCCCCTTCACCAAAAAACGTGATCGTGCAGCCACCTTCTTCAGCCAGTTTTTGCCCGTAAGCGTAACCGGCTGCCTGCGGGATTTGGGTCGCGAGCGGGGAGGAAATGGTCATGTAGTGCAGCTTACGCGAGCCATAGTGCACGGGCATTTGACGGCCTTTGCCATAATCAAGCTCATTACCGAAGAGTTGGTTCATAAACTCATCGAAGCTGAACCCCCGATACATTAGCGCACCTTGCTCACGGTACTGCGCCATGATCATGTCGGTATCATCGAGGGCCGCGGTCGCCCCCACGACCGCGGCTTCTTCACCGGTACACTGCATATAGAACGACAGCCGCCCCTGGCGCTGAGCTGCCATCATGCGCTCATCCAGAATGCGGGTTGCCAGCATGGCGTGATAAATGCGACGGGCGTGATCCCGGGTCAACTTGGGGGCTTGCGCTTCGTCGTGAAGCTCGCCCTCCGGGCTCAATACCCTGAAGGTGGGAATAGAAAACTCATCACCGGTCATAAAGTCCGGTGCGTAACTCGTCTGTGTCATGATTATTGTCCTTGTCTTGCCCCTTTTGAGGGCAGTGTTGTCGGTTTTTTCCCGTTTTGCCAGGGGATTTCCCCAGCATCGGTCAACGCAACATGTCCACGTGAAGGATCACATGCGACAACACGACACTAACGCAGTCACTTCTTTTACGGCATACGACTTAAGCGGTATACGAGCGCAACCGCCGCTGAAGCACTTCAAAAAAACTGTCAACGCTTAGCGCCAACAAGGCAATGACCAATGCCCCCTGCACTACATACGCCATATTGGTATTGACGATACCGGCAATAATCGGGTCGCCTAAATTACTTGCCCCCACGGTTGAACCCAACGCAGCGGTTGCGATATTAATCGTAATTGAGGTGCGCACCCCGGCAAGAATCACGGGAGCCGCCAATGGAAGCTCCACCTGGCGTAGAATTTGGCCATCGGTCATCCCCATCCCACGCGCCGATGAAATCGTTGCGAAATCAACACCTTTTAGGCCAGCAATTGTGTTGCGCACAATTGGCAGCAATCCATAAAGCACTAGGGCAACAATAATCGGCAGCGTACCAAACCCCAGCGCCGGCACCGCTAGCGCCAGCACCGCCACCGGCGGAAACGTCTGCCCCAACGAAGCCACCTGCGTGGCCAGAGGTAAAAAATCACGCCCCCACTCCCGCGTTACCGCAACGCCTGCGAGAAGGCCCACGCTAACCGTCACAAGCGCAGCGATGCCGACCACAAACACATGCCGCCCTAAGAGCGTGATAAAATCCGCACGCTGATAAATCACTTGGCGAACATCAGGCGCGAGCCAACGAAAGACCGCCTCAGCCGCCGGCATGGCCATAACCGCCAATGCCAATAGCGCTATCCATATCACGGGGAGCAGTAGCTGAACGGGATGGTAGGCTGAAAGAGAAAGCTGAGGCTTACGACTCACGCGAACTTCCTTGCTCTGTTGAGTGGGCTTCCTTAACCAGTTTGCGTAGCGATAACTCACCAACGGGCATATCGTGCTGATCCACGACGGTCAGCCGCTCGCTATGGTCACGCAACATCATCGAGAGCGCTTGGCGCAAGGTATAACGGGCAGGAATACGCGATTGCGCCGGAAGCGTCGGCCCAAGGGGCGCCATGTGATCTTTTACACGGGTGAGCGAGGCCTGCTTCAGCCCCCTCTCCAACCCCCCTAATAGCGAATCGACAAAGGCATCGGCCGGCTTTTGCAGAAGAGACAGCGGCGTGCCCTGCTGAATGATTTTGCCAGCACGCATGACCACTAAGTGATCCGCTAAACGCAGCGCTTCATCCATATCGTGGGTGACAAACACGATGGTTTTATGCAACCGCGCCTGCAGCTGCATTAGCATCTCTTGGAGTTTTTCGCGGGTAATGGGATCGAGCGCTCCAAAGGGCTCATCCATCAGCAAAATATCCGGATCCGCTGCGAGCGCCCGTGCGACCCCCACCCGCTGCGCCTGTCCGCCGGAAAGCTGATGCGGGTACTTATTAGCAAATTCGCCGACCGGTAACCCCAGCAGCTGCATCAATTCTTCAACACGTTGACGCACTTGGCTTGCCGGCCACTTGAGAAGCCGCGGCACTAAGCCAATATTGCGCGCCACGCTCCAATGCGGGAAAAGTCCTGTATTTTGAATTACATAGCCAATGCGGCGGCGTAAAAGCACGGGGTCGTAGTCAGAAATCGCTTGCTCATCGAGCAAAATCTCGCCTTCACTATGCGCTAGTAAACGGTTGATCATGCGTAGCGTCGTCGATTTACCGCAGCCCGACGTTCCCACTAACGCACAAAACTTTCCCTTGGGTATATTCAAAGAAACATCGTCAACGGCCACGGTATCGTCAAAATATTTGGAAACGTTACGTAGCTCAATCATACGCCGCTCCCCGGCGCAGCTGCGCTGCCAAAGCGCCTATGCCGGCATCCGCGGCGAGCGCCATGACCAAGATAGGCAATGCCCCTAGTAACACCATATCCATCGCGGCTTGCCCTAATCCTTGAAAAATAAAGGCGCCTAAACCACCAGCACCAATTAACGCGGCTACCGCCGTTAAACCGATGGCTTGAACCATCGTAATGCGCACCCCTTCGAGCAAAATCGGCAGCGCCAGCGGTACACGCACCTGCCAAAACCGCTGCGAGTTACGCATCCCCATGCCGGTGGCTGCATCGAGCACATCGGGACTTACGGCTTCTAGCGCCACATAGGTGTTACGCACAATTGGTAAAAGACTGTAGATGATTAACGCAATCAGAGCGGGCGTCCAACCAATCCCTTTAATGCCTAACTGTGCAGCAAAGGGAACATTCGCCGAAAGCCATGCCAACGGGGCCAGTAACAAACCAAAAAGCGCTAGGCTCGGCACCGTCTGAAAAAAGTTTAACAGCGCAAAGCCGCCTCGCTGCAGGCGGTGAAAGCGTCGCATCAAAAGCGCTATCCCCATGCCGAGTACGATACTGACGCTCACGGCAATCGTCACCAGCGCCAAGTGTTGGCGTAACGCTTGGTAAAACTGTTCTTCTCGGGTTTGAAACTCTTGCACCAGCGCTAAGCTTTCAAGCCAAAAGGCAGCGCACCCCCACCATACAGCGCCAATCCCTACCAGCAAAAGCGCCATCCAACCGCGCGCTAAAGATAAACACAAACGCAGCTCGACCAACCCTAGAAGGGCTAAAAACATCACCACCCAATACGCCGGCCCAATACCAAGCCGTGCCTGAGGCTGAGCGCCATCAACCAACCAATGGCTAGCGGCCATTAGCCCAAACGGCATCAGAAGCAGCAACAACACCAGTGCCGCTACCTGGGCTATATAGTTTAATCGTGTGCGCTCCGGTTGGCTTGCAAGCACGGTCATCGCCAGAATAATCACCGATGCCAGTATGCCGCCTCCCCAACTCAGCGCCTGCCAAACAGGGTAGCCGGTACCCGAGACAATCCGGTTGGCCGCAACACTAACTGTTGGAAGTCCCCATACTGCTGCCAACATTGCAAGACCCAACGTCAGGATTACCCAGTTGGGACGCCACTGTGAGAAGCGTCCCTGCGTAGGTAGCGCGTCCTTCAACGGCATGGATTATTGACCCGAGCTACTGCGGCGTAAATTGTTCAAATAGTCTTGAGCCACTTGGTCAGCGGCAAGGCCATTAACGGCGACATCGGCATTCAACCGCTGCAGTGTTTCGAGATCCAGCGAAGTGAAAACCGCTTCCAGCGCGGGTTCAATCTGCGGATACTGCTCTAACACTTCTTCACGCACCACCGGCGCTGGCTGATAAACCGGCTGCACGCCTTTGGAGTCTTCCAGCACAACGAGTCCTAGCGCGCTTAGTCCGCCATCGGTGCCATACGTCATGGCCGCATTGGTGCCGCTGGTTTGCTGAGCCGCCGCGCGCATGGTGGCGGCGGTATTACCCCCAGAGAGCACCAGCAGCTGATCTTCGCTTAGCTCAAACCCATAAGCGTCTTGGAAGGCAGGCAGGGCCTGCTCGGACTCAACGAACTCAGCGCTCGCCGCGAACTTAAACTCCCCACCTGAGGCCAGGTAGTCGGCTAAATCTTCCAGCGTTTCTAACCCATGTTCACGGGCTATATCCTGACGCACACTCATTGCCCACGTATTGTTAGCGCTGGCGGGCGTAAGCCAAATCAACCCATTCTCGGCATCGCGCTCACGTACCGTTTGGTAGGCCTTTTCTGCATTGTTCCAAACCGAACTATCGGCCATCTCGAAAAAGAACGCGCCATTACCGGTGTACTCTGGGTAGAGATCAATTTCTCCTGTTTTTAGCGCTTGTCTCACCACGCTGGTAGCGCCTAGCTGCAAACGGTTCTCGGTGGGAATACCCTCATGCTCAAGCGTCTGCAGCACCAACTCGCCAAGCACGCCCCCTTCGGTGTCGATTTTAGACGACACCACCACGGGGTCTTGCGCCTGAGCCGATGCCATGAAAGTTGCCGAGATAACGCTTGTGGCAATGATTGATGTCGTGAGTCGCATGGTCACGCTCCTTTTCAAGCAGAGGCGACTGGCCTCTGTCGCGGGTTGGGTCGCGGATTGGACAAAATTAGCGGTTCACGATGGAGTATAAGGCTTCAGCGCGTTGAAGTCAGACGCCTGCAAGCAAGCGCCTTGCATGACTTAGGCAGTTTCTACTACTTATGTTCTATTACCCATGTTCGACTACCCATGTCGTACCTTCGCGTGAGTCTTTAAGCACAATACCCTGCTCGGCAAGTTCATCACGAATGGCATCCGCCTTGGTGAAATCTTTATTCGCTTTTGCCTCGGCACGTTCCCTGATCTTGGCCTCAATATCGGCTTCATCCAGCAAAAGCGCCTGCCCCCCTTTCAAAAAGGCCTCCGGCGACTGCTGCAGCAGCCCAAGCAGCGCTGCCAGCGTTTTCAGCTCGTGCGCGAGTGTCGTCGCTTGCTCGGGGTCACTACTTCTCAAGCGGTTAAGTTCGCGAACCAATTCAAACAATACCGACAGCGCCTCAGGGGTATTAAAGTCATCATCCATCGCGGCAAAGAAACGCTCACGATAATGGCTTTCCGCGGAACCTAGCTCGGCATCCGCACTTGGCGTCGATTCTCCAAGCGCTAGCCCTTCGAGTGACGTGTAAAAACGCACGAGTGACTTGCGCGCTTCAACGAGTGAATCCACCGAGTAGTTGATCGGGCTACGATAGTGGCTAGCCACCAACAGGTAGCGCACGACTTCCGCATCATGTTCATTTAATACATCACGAATGGTGAAGAAATTGCCCAGTGACTTGGACATTTTTTCTTGGTTTACCCGGACCGCGCCAGCGTGCATCCATGTATTAACAAACGGCTTCCCATTAGCTGCCTCGGACTGGGCAATTTCGTTTTCATGATGGGGAAAGGTCAAATCCGGCCCACCGCCGTGGATATCGAAGGTATCACCTAAGCAACACTTGGACATTGCCGAGCACTCAATATGCCAGCCGGGGCGACCCTCACCCCAAGGAGAAGCCCAATGTGCCTCACCGGATTTGGCGGCTTTCCACAGCACAAAGTCGAGCGGGTCTTCTTTGTGGGCGTCCACCTCGATGCGAGCTCCCGAGCGCATATCATCGAGATTGCGATTATTAAGTTTGCCGTAGCCTTCAAACTTGCGCACGCGATAGTAGACGTCGCCATTATCCGCCGCGTAAGCGTATCCTTTTGTGATCAACGTTTCGATCATGGCAATAATATCGTCAATATGGCGGGTTGCACGCGGCTCTTGATCCGGCGGCAGCACATTCAAGCGTGCTTCGTCTTCGTGCATCGCCGCGATCATGCGCTCGGTCAACGCCGTGATGCTTTCGCCATTTTCCTCAGCACGCTTTAATATCTTGTCGTCGATATCGGTGATGTTGCGCACGTAGGTTACGTCATACCCTCGCGCACGTAGATAACGGCTAATAACATCAAACGCGACCATGACACGGGCGTGGCCTAGGTGACAGTAGTCATAAACGGTCATCCCGCAGACATACATGCGCACCTTCCTTGGTTCCAGCGTTTGGAAAGGCTCTTTGCGACGCGTTAACGTATTGTAAATTTGCATAGCCCCTCCTTTAGCCTTTCTGCTTAATTTTCGCCCAGGTATCTTTCAGGCCCACGGTACGGTTGAATACCAAATGCTCTGGCGTTGATGCGTGGCGATCGGCGCAGAAGTAGCCAACGCGTTCAAATTGAAAACGCGACTCCGGCGTGGCATGGGCTAGGCTCGGCTCGCCAATCGCTTGGCAAACAGTGAGTGATTCCGGATTCAAATGCTCTAAAAAATCGGCGTCTTTATCTTTATCGGGCTGCTCTTCCAAGAAGAGATTGTCGTATAAACGCACTTCCAATGGCACACCATGAACTGCACTTACCCAGTGAATGACCCCCTTCACCTTACGGCCTTCCGGATTCTTGCCCAGCGTATCGAAATCCACCGAGCAATGAAGCGCGGTTATTTCGCCGCTTTCATCCTTGATGACATCATCGCAGCGGATCACATAGGAATTACGCAGACGCACTTCTTTGCCCGGCGCTAAGCGGAAGAACTTTTTCGGCGGCTCTTCCATAAAATCGTCGCGGTCAATGTAAAGCTCGCGGGTAAAGGGCACGCGACGAACCGGCATGTCATCCCGCGCCGGATGACCTGGAACGTCGTACACTTCCTCATGCCCTTCGGGGACATTGGTCAGCACAACTTTCAGCGGCTTCAACACGCACATTGAACGCGGTGCACTGTCTTCCAGATCGGAGCGAATCGCATGGGTTAACATGGCAATATCCACCAGCCCGCCGTCAGCGCGGGTCACGCCGATCATGTCACAGAACTTACGGATGGAGGCCGGCGTGTAGCCTCGGCGACGCATGCCAGAAACAGTGGGCATGCGCGGATCATCCCACCCGTCAACAATCCCCTGATCCACCAGCAACTTAAGCTTACGCTTAGACGTCAACGTATAGTTGAGGTTGAGTCGGGAAAACTCGATCTGACGCGGCTTGCACGGTACAGGTAAGTTATCGAGAAACCACTCATAAAGCGGGCGGTGATCCTCAAACTCCAAGGTGCAAATTGAGTGTGTCACCCCCTCAAGCGCATCCGACTGACCGTGAGTAAAATCGTAAGAAGGGTAAATTTTCCATTTATCGCCGGTCTGGTGGTGCGTCGCGTGGCGAATACGATAGAGAATCGGGTCGCGCAGGTTGATATTCGGCGACGCCATATCAATCTTGGCGCGCAAAACTTTTTCGCTCTCGCCAAATTCTCCCTCACGCATGCGTGCTAGCAGATCAAGGTTCTCCTCTGCATTACGCTCGCGATATGGGCTTGGGGTTCCCGGCTCAGTGAGGGTGCCACGGTACTCGCGAATTTCATCAGGCGAAAGATCATCAACATAGGCTTTACCTTCACGAATCAAATGCTGCGCCCACGCGTATAGCTGGTCAAAGTAGTCAGAGGCGAATCGCACAGGGCCTGCCCATTCAAAGCCCAGCCAACTGACATCTTCTTTGATGGCGTCAATATAGGCTTGTTCTTCCTTTGCCGGATTAGTGTCATCAAAGCGCAAGTGGCAGTCACCACCCATCTGCTCCGCTAAACCAAAATTCAAACAGATCGATTTTGCATGGCCAATGTGCAGAAAGCCGTTTGGCTCTGGCGGAAAGCGCGTCACGATCTTAGTGACCTGGCCGCCCTCAATCTCTTCGCGTACTTGGTTACGAATAAAATTCGGCGCTGGGGTGGTCTCGTTGGTCATGGTGGAGTTAGTAACCTCATGGTAGATGGCGTGCTAGGCTTCGCGGTGCCAAGCAAAACCGCTATTATAACGTGACGCCTGAGCATAGCACCAAGGCGAAGGCCTTTATTGAACAGGAATTTACCCATGATCGTATTACAGACTAACCTCGGTGACATCACCATTGCACTTAACCACGAAAAAGCGCCGGTAACAGCGGCTAACTTTGAGCAGTACGTGCGTGATGGATTTTATGACGCCACCTTGTTTCACCGCGTTATTGACGGCTTTATGGTTCAAGGCGGCGGTTTCGACCAGGATTTCAATCAAAAGCCTACCCGTGCGCCCATTGAAAATGAAGCGGATAATGGCCTGAAAAATACGAAAGGCACGCTGGCAATGGCGCGCACCCAAGATCCACACTCCGCGACAGCACAGTTTTTCATTAACATTAACGACAATAGTTTTTTAGATCATAGCGGAAAATCGCTACAGGGCTGGGGCTACACGGTATTTGGTGAGGTCATCGAAGGCATGGAGGTCGTCGAAAAAATTAAAAACGTCAGCACAACGCGCCGTGGCATGCACGCCGATGTTCCTGCTGAAGACATTATTATCGAGCGCGCCTACTTCAAAGATGCTGACTAAATAAACGGAGAGCCTTATGCGCACTCTGCTGGTAGCCGATTTGCACCTTAGCGAGCATACCCCTGAGATAACTCAAGGGTTTCTCGACTATTTAGCCACCACGGCGGTGGGTGCGGAAGCCGTTTATATTTTGGGCGATTTGTTTGATGCCTGGATTGGCGACGACCTCCTTCAGTACCCGCATCCGCTAGCGGATATCGCCAAACAGGTCGCGGAAGCTTTATCTAAACTTGGCGAAAACGGTACCCGTATCTATTTAATGCACGGTAACCGTGATTTTTTTATCGGCCAGCGCTTTGCTGATGCCTGTAGTGCTACCTTGTTGCCGGATATTCAGGAAGCTGAGCTTCATGGAATTCCGCTCGTATTGCTACATGGCGATAGCCTTTGCACGCTGGATAAGGATTTCATGGCATTTCGACAACAGTCTCGCGACCCGCAGTGGCAAGCACAAATGCTTGAGTTGCCACTCGCCCAACGCCTGGAGCTAGCCTCAAGCTTGCGTCAGCAATCAGGTGACGCCAACGCGACAAAAGCGCAAGCGATCATGGATGTGACGCCCTCCGAAGTCGTGAAACTGATGGAGAAGCGCGGTGTCGCCACAATGATTCATGGCCACACTCACCGACCTAAAGTGCATGATCTGACGGTGGAGGGCGTGCCCGCTAAACGCTTTGTGCTAGGGGATTGGGATAATCAACATGGCTGGGATATTGTGATTGATGACGCGACAGAAAGTGCAATAGCCCCGCGTCTACGCCAATTCCCATTAGGCCAGTCACCACGTTAGGTTAGACATCTCCCGCTCATCAAAACGCCGCCTTTAAAGGCGGCGTTTTTGTGCAATACATTACGTTTTGGTCGTTAGCGACGCTCGACGTCAGCATCACTTCGTAGATCATCGATTAAACCTTGAATCACGGATTGCGCGCGCAGCTGTTCTGCCATCTGAGCTACAAAACGTTCGGTCTGCTCATCGACGTCTCCATCTCTCACGTCATCTAGGGCGATGATGGCAACCCCTTCGGGCAGTTCAACAGAGCGATAGGTGCTTTCGTCATTTTCAGGATGCGGCATGCGGAAGGCCGACTGCACAATCATACGTGGCACCGTGGTATCGGCCTCACGACTGATACCATTGGCCTCACGCCAATCAATGGCGTTGCTTTCAGGGGCGGCGAGCAATTCCTGAGCCTCATCCATTAGCGCTTGCTGCTGTTTACGTGCCCTGACGGCTGCTTGCACCTGTTCACGCACTTGCTCTAAAGGCAACACACTTGCTTCACGATGCTCCGCTACGCGCAATACCATGCGGCGGTCATTATCCAGCTCGATCACTTCGCTGTTATAACGCTCCTCTAGCACCTCTTGGCTAAACGCAGCATTCATAACCCCGGGTTCTGACAGCACACCTTCGCCTTCTCCCCTTGCAAGCCAATCGCTCTCTTGCAGCGTCAAGCCAATGTCATCGGCCACACTTTGGAGATCATCTGCTGCAAAGCTCTCATCAATAAGTTGCTGGACGCGCTGGTTAAATTCATCGTCAACCTCACGCATTGCAACGTCTTGACGCAACCGATCACGCTGCTCTTCAAACGCAGGACGATCAATGTCTTGAATTTGAATAATATGAAAAGCGTTATCCATCTCAACAGGTGATGAGACTTCGCCTTCGTCTAAGGCGAAAGCCGCCTCATCAAACGCCTCGCCAAAGAAACCGCGACTAATCTGGCCCAAATCACCGCCATCCTCAGCGCTTGCAGTATCATCAGAAAAGCGGGCGGCTGTATCGGCAAAGCTTTCACCGCTATCTAATGCGGCTAACGCTTCTTCGGCTCGCGCCTGCGCTTGCTCACGCGTTCGCTCATCGCCATAGGTGATCATGATATGGGCGGCATGGCGATCCGCATTTTGATTTTGCTCGCGCCACGCTTCACGCAACGCAGCCTCACTTACTTCGACGTTCGCCGCCATTTCTTCACGGTCAATCACGACATATTCTAGGCGAACTTGCTCAGGCCGTTCAAAACGCTCGACGTTTTCATTGTAGTAGCGCTCAAGTTCCTCTTGGCTAACATCGACACTGGCTGCGTCATCAGGCGAGAGAATATGGTAGCGGAAACTTCGCTGTTGGTGCTGTAGGTCGGCTAAACGCTGCTGCTCGGTCTCCAGTGTAAAGTCACTGAACGCAAGACCTTGTTGAAGCTGTCGACGCTTCACATCAGTGCGTAACTCCTGACGAAATGAGAGAGGAGTGTACCCTGCCCTGGCCAAGCGGTTACGAAATTGCTCAGGGGAAAACACCCCCTCTTGGTCTTGGAATTCAGGCAGGTTAACGATGAGCTGATCTAGCTGATCATCAGAGACGTAGAAACCGCCCTCTTCTGCATACTGAGTCAAAAGGCGTTGCGTAATTAGCTGATCTAGCATTTCGTTGCGCAGGGCGCGTTCTTGTTCAGGAGGCACTTGTCCAGAGCGCATCGCACGCTGCACTTCAAGCTCTACCTCTTGCCGTACGATGGGCTCGCCATTCACCGACGCCACTTCGTCAGGATCGCCTCCAAACAAGCCAAACAGCGATTCCACGCCAAATAGCGCCATCGCGGCCACCATGACGCCAATAATGATTTTTGCTCCCCAGCTTCTGGAGCCATCGCGAATACTTTGCAGCATGTTAGCCTCAGTTCAAATAGCCAAACGGTTCAATTGCAAACGGCGGCCAAAAATAACATGGGCGCATCGCGTTAACGATGCGCCCATGAGACTATTCCTAAAAACTATCCCTGATACATCGGATTAGTTAACGGCGTCTTTCAGTGCCTTACCTGCTTTGAAGCTGGGTACTTTCGCGGCACTGATTTCAATCGGCTGACCGGTTTGCGGATTGCGGCCGGTTCGCGCAGCTCGCTCTTTGATCGAAAAGGTACCAAAACCTACCAGTGAAACACTCTCGCCTTTTTTGAGGCTATCGGTGACAGACTCCACCATGGCATCCAATGCACGGGTTGCCGCTGCCTTTGGAATATCAGCAGATGCGGCAATGGCTTCAATCAGCTCGGACTTATTCACACTTCACCCCTTGACTGTTTCAAAAAATGGCTCTGAACGGCATGGTCACCGGCTGGCTCGACGATCAAAGCGTAGCTGCATTTTATAGCAACGCCTTGAAATCGCTGTCAAGCAACCAAGCCGCATTACACCCGCCCAACAAGGCGTTGAGTGTATGGATTAAAAAGCTAAACGTATAGACACGATTGCTTTAATGCGTACTTACCGCAGTAGTATTAGCGAACGCTTTTTCGCTACCACTCACAATAGTCTCTTTATCGCCTGACTCAGCTAAAGCAACCGCCAATACATCGTCGATCCAACGCACCGGACGAATATCTAACGCATCTTTAATCTTATCCGGCACTTCTTTTAGATCTCTTCGGTTTTCTTCCGGTATAAGGACGATCTTTATACCACCCCGACGGGCTGCCAGCAATTTCTCCTTTAGCCCGCCAATAGGCAACACTTCACCGCGTAAATTGACCTCACCCGTCATCGCCACGTTACAACGTACGGGCCGACGGCTATACGCAGAAACCATGGCCGTCACCATTGCAACGCCTGCACTGGGGCCGTCTTTGGGAGTCGCACCCTCTGGCACGTGAATATGCAAATCTTCTTTTTCAAAACGCTCAGGATCAATACCATAGGCGTCGGCTCGCGCTCGAACAACGGTATGCGCTGCACTCACCGATTCTTTCATCACATCGCCCAGTGAACCTGTTTTATTCACGCGGCCTTTCCCAGGGGTTACCACGGATTCGATATTGAGAAGCTCACCCCCCACCGATGTCCACGCTAAACCAGTCACACGCCCCACCTGATCTTCTTGATCGGCCAAGCCATAGCTATACCGGCGAACACCCGCATACGTTTCAATTTGCGCAGCGCTGAGCACTTGCCCGGGTTGTGCTTGCTTATTATCGCGCTCATGTTCAAGCCGTTCTCGCAGCACTTTACGCGCAACTTTGGCAATTTGACGCTCAAGCTCACGTACACCCGCTTCACGCGTGTAGTAGCGAATAAGCTCTAGCAGCGCAGAATCATCTAGGTCAATTTCACCGGCTTTCAAGCCGTTAGCTTCACGCTGTTTAGGCAGCAAATAACGCTTGGCAATTGCTAGCTTTTCATCTTCGGTGTACCCAGGTAAGCGGATAATTTCCATCCGGTCGAGCAGAGGTCCTGGGATGTTCATCGAATTAGCCGTGCAAATAAACAGCGTCTCAGACAGGTCATAATCCAGCTCCAAGTAATGGTCACTGAAGCTGTTATTCTGCTCAGGATCAAGTACCTCCAATAGCGCTGAGGACGGATCACCGCGATGATCCATACCAAGCTTGTCCACTTCATCAAGCAAGAAAAGCGGATTCTTCACTCCGGCTCGACTCATGCGCTGCATCAGCTTACCGGGTAACGAGCCAATATACGTGCGTCGATGACCACGAATTTCCGACTCATCGCGTACCCCGCCAAGCGCCAAACGCACATACTTTCGATTAGTCGCACGCGCAATCGAGCGCCCTAACGAGGTTTTACCCACCCCCGGCGGCCCTACCAAGCAAAGCACCGGACCCTTCATTTTACGCACACGCTTTTGGACCGCGAGATATTCCAAAATACGGGATTTCACTTCCTCAAGGCCGTAATGATCTTCATCGAGGACTTGCTGCGCCTTGACGAGATCATGCTTAACCCGTGTGCGTTTTTTCCACGGCACCGCGATTAACCAATCCAAATAGGAGCGTACCACCGTGGCTTCAGCAGAATTGGCGGACATCATCTTGAGCTTGTTTAGCTCCTGAGTCGCTTTTTCCATCGCTTCTTTGGGCATGCCCGAATCATTGATGGACTGTTCGTATTTTTCCACCTCATTGGGTACATCGTCCAGCTCACCCATTTCTTTTTGGATGGCCTTCATCTGCTCATTGAGGTAATACTCGCGTTGCGTCTTTTCCATCTGCTCTTTAACGCGTGTACGGATACGCTTTTCTACTTGAAGCAGGTCGATCTCGGACTCAATCAACGCCATCAGATGTTCGATGCGATCGCGAACGCGATCCATCTCCAACAACTCCTGCTTGTCGCCAATTTTCAACGACAAATGCGCGCAAATGATATCCACCAAGCGGCTGGGGTCTTCAATCCCCGACAGAGAATTAAGTACCTCATTAGGGACTTTTTTCGATAGCTTGACGTACTGTTCGAACTGATTTAGCAGAACACGCACCAATGCTTCTTGCTCACGCTCGGTCAACGGCTGGCTATCACGGGGTTCGATATACGCCTGTGTATAGCCATCGTCATGCTCTTCTATACGACCGACATCCGCACGGAAACTACCTTCAATCAGAACTTTGACCGTACCATCAGGAAGTTTTAACAGCTGCATGATCTCAGCCACCGTTCCCATGGCGTAAAGATCAGCATTATCAGGGTCATCCTGAGAGGCTTCGCGCTGAGCAACCAGCAAGACGCGTTTATCCGCTTCCATTGCGGCTTCTAACGCTTGAATCGACTTTTCGCGCCCGACAAATAGTGGAATTACCATCTGCGGATAAACCACAACATCCCGCAGCGGTAGAAGTGGGAAACTTTGTGTCATTTTGGCGTTCTGCTGCATCGCAGACGTTCCTCGGGAATTCGGGTGAGTAACTAAGATGAAAGTGTGGCGCACGAGTCAAGCTTACGCGTCATTCATCCGATAGGCGAGTTAGTCAATGAGCTAGACAAGTAGCACAGAGTAAAATGGCACCAAAGAAAAATAAGGGGCCGCCGCGGCGACCCCCATTATGGCGCTGATAGGAAGGCGCTGTGCCAAATATTACTGCGCCGTCAAATCCCTCTTAACCATCTGTACCATCAACCCGTGCCTCTTCTTGCTGCGAGTAAATCAGCAACGGTTCGCTTTCGCCAGCGATTACGGATGCATCAATGACGACCTTGCTCACGCCTTCGAGTGAGGGTATTTCGTACATAGTGTCGAGCAACACAGACTCTAAAATAGAGCGCAAGCCGCGTGCACCGGTTTTACGCTCCATCGCTTTTTCTGCTACAGCACGTAATGCATCTTCACGGAACTCAAGCGTCACATCTTCCATTTCAAACAGCTTAACATACTGTTTAATCAATGAATTTTTAGGCTCGGTAAGAATTTGAACTAACGCATCTTCAGTGAGCTCGGTGAGCGTTGCAATCACAGGCACGCGCCCAACAAACTCAGGTATCAATCCGTACTTAACCAAATCTTCAGGCTCGACATCGGCCAAGAGCTCGCCCACGCCACGTGATGACTCTTTGCTCTTCACACTGGCATTGAAACCAATGCCACCCTTCTCAGCGCGATCACGGATAACTTTATCGAGACCCGAAAAAGCACCACCAACAATAAACAATATATTCGCCGTGTGCACTTGCACAAATTCTTGTTGTGGGTGCTTACGACCACCTTGCGGCGGCACGGAGGCTGTCGTACCTTCAATCAGCTTCAGCAACGCTTGCTGCACCCCTTCACCGGATACATCACGCGTGATGGAAGGATTATCAGATTTGCGCGAAATCTTATCGATCTCATCAATATAAACAATACCACGCTCTGCTTTCTCTACGTCGTATTCGCACTTTTGCAGCAGCTTTTGAATGATGTTTTCAACATCTTCACCCACATAACCGGCTTCTGTCAGTGTTGTCGCATCTGCAATCGTGAAAGGCACGTTCAACAGGCGGGCCATGGTCTCCGCAAGTAGGGTTTTACCGCTACCTGTCGGGCCAATCAGCAAGATATTGGATTTACCTAGTTCTACTTCGCCTTCGCGAACACCAGATTTTAGTCGTTTGTAGTGGTTATACACCGCTACGGATAGCACCATTTTGGCGCGATCTTGTCCGATGACGTAGTCGTCGAGGGTATAACGAATCTCACGAGGCGTCGGCAGACGCTCCTCATCGCTCTCGGCATCGGCTTCGAGAACTTCCTCGCGAATGATGTCATTACACAGATCGACACACTCATCGCAGATATAAACGGATGGGCCAGCAATTAGCTTACGCACTTCGTTTTGGTTTTTACCACAAAACGAGCAGTAAAGCAGCTTGCCACCTTCGTCTTTGCCTTTGCCGTCGGCCATTCGCGTACCTCTGTCACTGCGGCGGCAGTTGCCGCCGGAAAGCTCGTTAAAAAAGCGCAGACCTATCTCATAAAGCGCATGCTGATCACGCTATCAGGATGTAGGTCGCTTATCCAGCACCGCGTCAACCAATCCATACTCTTTCGCTTGGTTGGCGCTCATAAAGTTATCACGATCAGTATCTTGTGCCACTGTCGAAAGTTCCTGACCGGTATGGTGCGCCAGGATTTGGTTCAATCGATCACGAATACCCAAAATTTCACGGGTATGAATTTCAATATCAGAGGCTTGTCCCTGATAGCCACCAAGCGGTTGGTGGATCATCATCCGCGAATTGGGCAGGCAGAAACGTTTTTCTGCTGCACCGCCAGCAAGCAAGAGAGCGCCCATGCTTGCTGCTTGACCGATACACACGGTCGAAATATCCGGCTTTACGAACTGCATCGTGTCGTAAATTGACATGCCCGATGTGACGGACCCGCCCGGAGAATTAATATAGAGATGAATATCTTTATCCGGGTTTTCCGACTCAAGGAAGAGTAGCTGTGCAACTACCAGGTTAGCCATGTAATCTTCTACAGGACCAACCAAAAAGATGACGCGCTCTTTTAAAAGCCGCGAGTATATATCGTAGGCTCGTTCCCCTTTGGCGCTTTGCTCAACCACCATGGGCACCAAACCGCCGGCGTTTTGAATATCAAATTCACTCATCAGTGATTCCTTGCCTTCGATGGGGAAAGGTGCGCCGCTAAGAAGCGCACCTATTGCTAACGGTAATCAGAAAGAAGGAGATTAGGCGCTTGCCTGCTCACCCTCATCTTCACCTTGCTCAGCCTGCTTTGCCGCTGCCAATACCTGCTGGTATGACATTTCAACGTCGTTTACGTTCGCTTGCTCAAGCAGTTTATCGACCGCTTTTTCTTCCAAAATCGCGGACTTCACTTGTGTTTTGAGCTGCTCGTTCCCCATGTAGTATTCAACGACTTGCTGAGGATCTTGGTACTGCTCCGCTAACTCTTCCACTTTGGTTTTAATTTCGTCATCCGTAGCGTCAAGCTCATTGGCTTTGATCACTTCCGCTAACAGCAAGCCCACCTGAACGCGGCCTTTCGCTTGTTCGGCAAAGAGCTCATCGGGAAGCTGACTCACATCAAAATCTTCACCAAGGCCGAACTGCTGGGCGGCTTGACGTTTCATGCCGTCAGTTTCTTGCTTAACAAGTGCGCTAGGCACCGGAATCTCATTTGCTTTTTTCAGCGCATCAAGCACTTGCTGCTTCACACGGTTATCTACTGCTTGCTCTGCCTCACGGCTCATGTTCTTTTTGATTTCGGCGCGGAATTTCTCTTCATCTCCGTCCTCAACGCCGAAGCGTTCAATGAAAGCAGCATCAACATTTGGGAGCGCCTGACCACTGACACTGTGCACCTTGACGTTGAACGTAGCATCTTTACCAGCTAAGTGCTCTGCTTGGTACTCTTCCGGGAAGGTGACGTTAACTGTCTTTTCATCACCAGCTTTCGCACCAATAAGCTGTTCCTCAAAACCTGGAATAAAACTATTGGAACCCAACACTAGCGAGTGGTCTTCAGCACTGCCGCCTTCAAAAGGTTCGTCGCCAAGGTAGCCCTGAAAATCAATTTTGACCTGATCGCCTTCTTCAGCGGGCCGATCGACTTCTTCCCAATCAGCGTTTTGCTTGCGAAGGGTTTCAATCATTTCGTCCACATCAGCATCTGTCACTTCAACGACAGGACGCTCAACATCAGTACCTTCAATGGAGGTCAGCTCGACTTGCGGATACACCTCCATCTTTGCAACGAACTCCAGATCTTTACCCGCTTCATTCACCGTAGGTTCAATTTCTGGATAGCCTGCCGGATTTAGTTCCTCATCCGTAATGGCGCGCACATAGTGTTCACGCATCGATTCGCCCACAACATCGTTGCGAACATCTTGGCCATAGCGCTGCTGAACCACAGCCATTGGCACTCGACCTTTGCGGAAACCGTTCAAGCGAACGTTTTTCGCGGTTTCTTTCAAGCGAGTGCTGACGGCCTCATCGATTTCAGCGGCCGGCACTTGGATGGTCAGGCGGCGTTCGATTGGGGAGGTCGTCTCGACGGAAACTTGCATGAATTGTCCTCTAGCGGCTGGG
Source organism: Vreelandella vilamensis (assembly GCF_031451755.1). Classification (NCBI taxonomy): domain Bacteria; kingdom Pseudomonadati; phylum Pseudomonadota; class Gammaproteobacteria; order Oceanospirillales; family Halomonadaceae; genus Vreelandella; species Vreelandella vilamensis. Next base: position 163,846 of record NZ_JARWAN010000005.1, read on the forward strand.
CGTTATGTTAGTTACAAAATTATATTCAAGGGCGATTTTAAGAACCCTGGCGCATGGTGGCAAGCGCCATGCACGCAACATGGGGCCAGAATAGGCAATTACAAGGGGTTTGCCGCCTTATTTGAGGCCTTTCCCCCTTCCATGCCTATTTCCAAAACCTACTTTTCACACCGACTTTCTCAAACCTTATGATGAGAATTTCTTTGCAGCCAGCACCAACGTGTTAATCTGCTCATTATCTCTACTATTTTGTGCCACGTGTTGTCATTTCTTATGAATCAAGATTTATCTATCTCACGCGTCATGCAAACCGGTATTCTGCAGTGCGCGCCTGATACGCCACTTTGTGAGGCCGCAAAGCGCATGTCAGAGCGACATTGTAGTTCAATTCTTGTGATGGAAAAGGCGCACGCAGTAGGGATTTGGACAGAACATGACGCATTGAATATCGACTTTAGCGATTACAATGCCGTTCGCCAACCTATCTCTGAGCGTATGAGCCAACCAGTTGCCAGTATTTACGCTCACTTACCCCTTGGTGAAGCAGCACTAAAGCTTCAAGCTCTTGGACGACGTCACTTACTGGTAATCGATGATAACGACATGCCAGTCGGCATTCTATCGCAAACCGACATTGCTCTAAACCAAGGCCTGGAACCTTACTTACGACTTCGCGAAGTTCACGCGGCAATGCGCAGGACACCTCTTGTGCTTCCGGGCGACATGCTGCTCGCCAAGGCCGCGCATGAAATGCATCGCCAAGAGCATGATGCGGCTGTTGTCTTGCTCGATAATGCGCTGGGCATCTTAACCGAGCGCGACTTAGTACGCTTTATAGCCCGCCACCCTGGCAACACGCCGATTGCGGAACTCGCCAGCCACCCCCTGCTCACCATTGATGAAAATGCAGCACTAATTCATGCTCGCGACCTTCTGATTGACCACCGTATTCGCCATCTCGCGGTTCTCGATTCTCAGGGCAATGTCAGCGGTTTGCTCGGATTTCGTGACATGTTGGCAGGCGCTGAGCATCTTTATCTTCAAGATTTACGTCAAGCTCTAGAGCAACGCGATTCCGCACTCGCCGCATCGCGTCAGCACTTGCAGCTAGCCGAGCGAGTCATCGACTCCTCGCTTGAAGGAATTGTTATCACCGACTCCTCAACACGTATTGAGTTTATCAACCCTGCGTTCACACACATGACAGGGTATGCGCTAGAAGATGTTGTGGGTAAAACGCCTCGCGTGCTCTCCTCCGGTCGGCAAGACGATGCATTCTATCAACAGATGTGGGACACCCTAAAAACACATGGTTATTGGCGCGGAGAAGTATGGAACCGCAAGAAAACGGGTGAGCTTTACCTTGAGCTATTGACTATCACGGCCATCACCAATGATGAGGGTGAAACGCAACATTATGCAGGACTGTTTACCGACATCACGCATATTCGTGAAAACGAGCAACAAATCCGTCACCTTGCCTATTATGATGTTTTGACGCGACTGCCTAACCGTCGCTTACTCGAAGACCGCATCACCCTGGCGATTCGCCACGCTCACCGTTCAGGCGAACCGCTCGCCGTTATTTTTATTGACCTTGATCACTTTAAACAAGTCAACGACACATTGGGTCATGCTATTGGCGATGAGTTGCTGCTACAAACCTCTGCACGTATGCAAGAAAAACTCCGTGAAGACGATACGCTAGCACGCTTAGGTGGCGATGAGTTTATCGCTCTATTGCCCGGTATTAGCGACTTTTCTGAGGCGACTCGCATCGCTCAGCGCTTAATCGATACCGTAAGCGCTCCCTATTGCATTAATAATCATACGTTCCGAATTGGTTGCAGCCTTGGGGTTAGCCTCTACCCTGATGACGGGGATAATTCAGAAATACTGATACAAAACGCCGATGCCGCCATGTATCGCGCCAAAAAAGAGGGCCGTAATACTTATCGTCTTTACCGTAGCGAAATGGATCTCGCCGCGCAAAACCACCTTACACTTGAAACCGAATTGCGCACGATGCTGGATACAGGCGATGGTCTTTTCATGATGTATCAGCCGCTTGTGAGCCGCCAGACGGGGCTCACCGTCAGTGCAGAAGCACTGGTTCGCTGGCAACACCCTACCCGTGGTGTAATATCACCCGGTGAGTTTATCCCTTTAGCAGAAAAGTCAGGATTAATTTTATCACTGGGAGAGCACGTACTCGACAATGTCATTCGCGATATACAACATTGGAAGCAACAAGGCTTAGTAGTCGTTCCAATTGCCATCAACTTATCAGCGGCACAATTCTGGCAACACGGCTTTGTTCAACACGTGGAACATAAACTTGCGAATGCTAGCATCTCCCCTGAGCTGATTACGTTTGAACTCACCGAAAGTCTATTGCTGAACAAGCAAGCGCAGGGCATCGAGATTCTTACCCATTTAAGCGATCTCGGTTGTCGTATCGCACTGGATGACTTTGGTACGGGCTATTCGTCACTCAGCTACTTGCAGCACATTCCCGCCCACAGTTTGAAAATCGACCGCAGTTTTATCGAAGCCCTTGACTCACCAGATCACAGCAGCCGGCCCATCATCGCCGCGATTGCCAGCATGGCTCAAGAGTTAGGGCTTACCGTGGTTGCAGAAGGTGTTGAAAGCGAGGGCCAGTGGGCAATGCTGGGCAACTATGCTATCGATACGATTCAGGGTTTCTATACCGGCTACCCCGTGGAAGCCGACACTTTCAGTATGGGCTTTACGCATTCACTGAGCCGAGCATAACAGTAACCTAAACGTTTCCCATCTTATGCACGGCCGTTTTACTTACGTTTAACGCATGGCGTTTAAACTTAAGGCACTAAAACAGCGTATTAGCTCGTCACACCACGCCATAGATTCAATGTATGCAATAAGAGCCCTAACGTTGCCCCATGAGACAGTAACAATTGCCAGCTAAACCAATCACTCATCAAGCTGTGCCACATCGTCATAATAGCAGCCCCTAGCAGCAGCCAAAGCGCAAGCTTGCCTAGCAGGGACGGTAAACGCTTTCGAGCTTTAACGTCTAATAAACGCCACTGAATGACGACAAAAGCCAAAACGGCAACAATTGCTAATAGTAAAAGCGACTGGTGGGTTTCATGGCCACCGGCGATGTAGCGCGGCAAGGTTGCTAACATCACAATACAGAGCCCAAGCGCCACACTCATACGTTCAGGCGTCAACGTTTTAGAGGGAGCCATGCTTAAGCCACCTTTAGCTTTTGCGCTTTTATCCACTCTTCGACCCAGGGTACCGCTGCGTCATCTGCCATAAACGTCTCCATGGCATCAACTTCTAACCTTTCCCCCAGACGCACCGCACCATGATCTTCTAACAGCGCGTCAAGCGCACGGCCTGCACCGCAAAAAGTGTCGCCATAGGAGCTATCGCCAAGCGCAATCAAGCCATAACGCAACGCGGCTAGGGAGGGACTTTGGTCTATCAGCTGACGAGTAAAATTGACAAAATTCCCAGGAAAATCACCACTACCGGTGGTCGAAACACAAAAAAGCGTCAAGCTATTTGCCGATTGGCTAAGATCATTCAGTGTAGGTTGCTCGATAATCTCAACATCATAACCTGCCTTTTCAAACTGCGGCTTTACTTGTTCAGCCACATCTAATGCACCGCCATACATTGTTCCTACCAAAATATTGATATTTGGCATCGTTAGTCCCCTGTCAAAGTGTCACAGTGCCAACTCGAAAGTCGACAAATACCCGATTAATTTGGTCAAATATTAACATGAGCTTGCGAAACAACGCACGCCTTCAACTAGCAACGTTACAGGGAAAACGCATGCAACAAACGTTTGAAACATGGATAACGCCGATTATGATTGGCGGTTTAATCTTGTTTATGTGCTTTATTATCTGGGACTTAGCTAAAAAGTCCAACGCTGGTCGTTTCGGCACCTTGATGCTGTTTATTGTACTAGGGGCCGGCATGCTGGGGTATGTCCTAAAAGTTGTCATTACGTGGCTAATAGAGGGCAACGCTGGCGGATGACCTTGAAATGGACCGCAAAAAAATGCAACCGAAAAGGAGTGCCGTAAGACACTCCTTAAAGATTTCCACTATGGACCTTACCTTGCTGACGCCAGCGATAATCTACACTTAGTCACTGTAGTACTCGACTTGCTGCTTCAGCTTCTGCCCTGGCCGGAAAGTCACCACACGACGGGCTGAAATCGGAATCTCTTCGCCAGTCTTAGGATTACGCCCTGGGCGCTCACGTTTGTCACGCAGATCAAAGTTGCCAAAACCAGATAGCTTTACTTGCTCATTTTCACGTAAACAGGCGCGGATTTCATCAAAGAAAGCCTCAACCATGGCTTTCGCTTCACGCTTTGATAGAGATAACTCTGCGTGTAAATGCTCCGCAAGCTCCGCTTTGGTCAACGCACCCATAAGGCTTCTCCTTGTAGCAAATGCTCGGTCCAGGACAGAAGGTACCGCACTTATTTTATGAATAGCCTCAGCTAATGATGCCTAACTGCGCAACTCAGCATTAAATTCACTGCGCACCTGCGCAACAATGGCACTTACCAACTGATTGATTTCATCATCATTTAGCGTGCGCGATGGATGCTGCCAGGTCAAGCCCAATGCAATACTCTTATACCCTTCAGCTACACCTTTGCCGGCGTAAACATCAAATAACTTTACCTGTTTGACGTACTCACCCGCTTGCTGTGTCGCCACATCAAGCAGCGCTTGCACAGGCACCGTCTCATCGACGATAAAAGCAAGATCACGACGAACTTCTGGTTGACGTGAAAGGGGCTCAAAAGCAGGTACCGCCCCTTCACTTAAGGCATCAAGGCGAACTTCGAACATTAGCGCATCCACTTTGAGCCCTAATTTGGCACGGATTTGAGGATGTAAGGTACCGATCCAGCCAGCTTCACGATCATTATAAAAAACTTTGGCACACTGCCCTGGATGTAGCGAAGGGTGATCCGCTGCTTCAACACGCCATGCTTGTGAATTACCCCCTAACTCCATCAAACTTTCTAAATCACCTTTAAGGTCATAGAAATCAATTTCCTTATGCTCACCAGTCCATCCCTCTGGATAGCGAGAACCGCATGCAATAGCACCGAGCATCGGCGTTTGACTTAAGTTATCAAGAGGGCCATTAAACACCAGCCCGGTTTCAAACAATCTCACTCGCGTTTGTTGGCGGTTAAGGTTGTGCTCTAAGGCACGTACCAAACCAGGAAATAGACTTGCTCGCATCACGGACAGCTCAGCCGAAATAGGGTTAGCAAGCGTTGGCGAAACCGCTCTTGGAAGCAAGGTAGCCTGCAGTTCCGGTGCGACAAAGCTGTATGTCACCGCCTCTTGATAACCGCGCGCCACCATTTGGTGACGTAGCTGACTAAGCGTGACACGCGCTTCATCGTTGGCACGAAGCGCTAAGCGTGCGACTGGGCGACGGACCGGGAGGTTGTTATAACCATGGATACGCGCAACTTCTTCAATCAAATCTTCTTCAATAGCAATATCAAAACGCCAACTCGGCACCTCAACATCCCAGCCCTGTTCCGTCACTTCCACCTTTAGCCCGAGACGCTGTAAAATATCAGTGACTTCCTGCTGTGGAAGGGATTTGTTCAACGCGTTACGTAGCCGTTTTGCTCGAAAATTAATGCGACGCACCTCGGGCAAGTGCAAGGTACTTTTCACTTCGTTTAACGGCCCTGCGTCTCCACCGCAAATCTCCAGCAGTAATTGGGTTGCCCGCTCAACCGCGACTGCGGTTAAATCAGGGTCCACACCGCGTTCAAAGCGATGCGAAGCATCCGTATGCAACCCATAAGATCGCGCCTGACCTGCTATGGCTAAGGGTGTAAAAAAAGCGGATTCTAAGAAAATTGTCTGAGTATTGGCGCTAATCCCAGATTTTTCTCCCCCCATCACCCCGGCCATCGCCAACGGCCCCTTATCGTCGGTAATCAGCAAGGTTTCCGGGCGTAGGGCAACATCTTGGCCATCCAACAATGTAATGCGTTCGCCCTCATTAGCCAGACGCACCGTCACTTCGCCATGAAGATTATCACGGTCAAAAGCATGAAGAGGTTGCCCAAGCTCCAACATCACATAGTTAGTGACATCCACAACAGGGTCAATTGAGCGAATACCGCTACGACGCAAGCGCTCGACCATCCACAGAGGCGTCACCGCATTAACGTTGACCCCTCGGATTAGCCGACCGATATAGCGTGGGCAGTGCTCTGGAGCTTCAACGGAGACTGGAAACGTATCGTCAGACGTTGCAGTGATACTGTCACATGTCGGTCCTTTCACTGCCAACCGGTTTAGGACACCCACTTCACGTGCTAAACCTTTAAGACTTAAGCAATCACCGCGATTAGGCGTCAAATCAACATCAATGGTGCTATCGTTAAGCCCCATATAAACGCGAAAATCCTCTCCTACAGGCGCATTAGAAGGCAACACAAAAATACCGGATGAGGCGTCATCCACAAGCCCCAGCTCTGATTCCGAGCAAATCATACCGCGCGATTCAACACCGCGAAGCTTGGCTTTCTTTATCTTGAAGTCACCCGGAAGAACGCCCCCGACTTGTGCGAAAGGCACTTTTTGACCAATCGCCACATTTGGTGCGCCACAAACCACCTGCAACGGCTCGGCTGAGCCATCATTTACCGTGCAGACATTAAGCTTATCTGCATCGGGGTGAGGTTCTTTGGTAAGCACTTCAGCCACCACCACACCATGAAATACAGCCGCAACAGGTTCAACAGCATCCACTTCTAGACCTGCCATGGTGATTTGATCAGCAATGGCTTGCGTATCCAGCTGCGGAGACACCCACTCACGCAGCCACTGTTCAGAAAATTTCATAGAAGTTCCTGTATTTGGCAGCGGGCTTAGGCAAACTGGCGCAAAAAGCGCAAGTCATTTTCAAAGAAGAGACGCAGGTCGTTAACCCCATATCGCAGCATGGCTAACCGCTCCGCGCCCATACCAAACGCAAATCCGGTAAAGCGCTCAGCATCAATGCCGGAATGGCGGAAAACTTCCGGATGCACCATTCCACACCCCATAACTTCCAACCACCCACTATGAGAGCAAACACGACATCCATCTCCGCCACACATTACACACTGAATATCGACTTCAGCGGATGGCTCAGTAAAGGGGAAATACGATGGTCTGAAACGAACAGAAAGATCGTCGCGCTCAAAAAAAGCTTGCAAAAAATCTTCAATCGTCCCTTTCAAATCAGCAAAACTGACATCTTCATCAACCAGCAAGCCTTCAACCTGATGAAACATCGGCGTATGAGTTAAATCAGAATCACTACGATAAACACGCCCTGGGCACACAATTCTTATTGGGGGCTCTTTTTCTTTCATTGTACGTACTTGCACAGGTGATGTGTGCGTACGCAACAGGCGTGTCGCATCGAAATAAAAGGTGTCAGCCATTCCACGGGCAGGATGGTGTGCAGGGATATTGAGCGCTTCAAAATTATGGTAGTCATCTTCAATTTCAGGCCCTACCTCGACATCGTAGCCGATGCGTGTAAAAAGCCCTTCTATACGCTCAAGCGTACGCGTAACCGGATGCAAACCACCGCTTGGCTGACCACGACCAGGCAACGTAACGTCAATGCGCTCTGCCGCTAAGCGCGAGTTAAGCGCTGACTGCTCCAACGTTTCACGCTTACGGTCAATCTCCACGGCAATCGTCTGTTTAGCTTGGTTAATCCGCTCGCCCGCCGCGGGTCTCTCTTCATGCGGTAGTTTCCCTAGGCCTTTCAGCAAGGCGGTTACCTCACCTTTTTTACCCAGGTAACGCACACGTATTTCATCTAGCGCGGCGACGCTCTGCGCAGAAGCAATGGCATTGCGCGCTTCAGATACCAGAGTAGGAAGGTCATCCATCCCGTTAACTCCGAATTAAGCCTTTCCCTAATCAATGATCAAGGGGTAGCAAGTTACTTGTGACGAGTCGACCGCCATGCAGTACCCATACAAAAACAGGGGAAGAGCGGCTGCTCTTCCCCTGGATGGGTCATATTTATGACCTGGCTTTTATTATGCGTCTATTAGCATATAAAGCCTTACTGGGCAGCCTTGGCCTTCTCAACGATCGCAGCAAATGCTGCTTTCTCATTGACGGCGAGGTCAGCCAGCACTTTACGGTCAATTTCAATACCGGCTTTCTTTAAGCCGCCAACAAATCGGCTGTAAGACATACCATGCTGACGCGCGCCCGCGTTAATACGCTGAATCCAAAGCGCACGGAATTGACGCTTGCGGTTACGACGGTCACGGTAAGCATACTGACCTGCTTTGATAACCGCCTGCTTCGCTACACGAAAAACACGCGAACGCGCTCCGTAATAGCCTTTAGCTTGCTTTAATATCTTTTTATGACGACGACGAGCAACGACGCCACGTTTAACACGACTCATAACACACTCCTGACAAAATTACTGAGGCGAAACAAAATGCACCCTCAGAAAAAAAAACCGATTTTAAAGATTCGGCAGCATACGCTGAACAAGCGCTTTATCAGCGCTATGAATCTGCTTCATACCACGAAGCTGACGCTTACGCTTAGTCGGTTTCTTGGTCAGAATGTGGCTACGGAAAGATTGCTTGTGCTTAAAGCCGTTAGCCGTCTTTTTGAAGCGCTTAGCAGCGCCGCTATTGCTCTTAATTTTCGGCATGAGAATAACTCCGCTCGGTATTTTTTAGAAAACCCAAGGCCGATCCGCGGCAAATACCGCGGTCCGTTTAATTAGCCGTTGGATCACTTCTTTTTCGGTGCAAGAATCATGATCATCTGGCGACCTTCCATCTTCGGGAAAGCCTCAACCGTTCCGATCTCTTCCAGGTCAGATGCAATCCGCTCCATCAGCTTTCTGCCGATGTCTTGGTGTGCCATCTCACGACCACGGAAGCGCAGTGTGACCTTGCCCTTGTCACCACTTTCAAGGAACCGAGTTAAATTTTTCAACTTAACTTGGTAGTCACCCTCGTCAGTGCCAGGTCGGAATTTGACTTCCTTGACCTGAATTTGCTTCTGCTTTTTCTTTTGAGCAGCTTTTTGCTTTTTCTGCTCAAAAACAAATTTGCCATAATCCATGATCTTACAAACGATCGGATCGGCATTAGATATTTGCACAAGGTCCAAACCGGCTTCTTGAGCGCGTTCAAGGGCATCTGCAGTGGACACAACGCCCAACTGCTCGCCATCTTGATCAATAAGACGCACTTCAGATTCGGTAATTCGCTCGTTCATTGGTGGGCGCTTGTCTTGTGGACGCCCGCGCTGATTGCTTCGCTTGATTGCTCCGTCTCCTTAGGCAATTGACGATGTCGCCAGGGCTACTCTTTCAACCTCTAGGCGCTTGATAAGTGCATCAATCGTCATGGTACCGAGGTTTTCGCCACTGCGTGTACGCACAGCGACTGAGTCATCTTCGACTTCCTTATCTCCTACCACCAGGAGATAGGGAACTTTCTGTAGCGTGTGCTCACGGATTTTAAAGCCGATTTTCTCGTTCCTCAAGTCCGCCTTGACTCGTAAGCCATTTTTTTGCAAACGCTGTTCTAACTCTAAGGCATAATCACGCTGAGCATCAGTAATCGTCATAATTACCGCCTGCTGCGGCGCTAGCCAAAGAGGCATAGCCCCCGCGTAATGCTCGATCAGTATACCGAGAAAACGCTCAAAAGACCCTAAAATTGCTCGATGCAACATTACTGGCGTCTTTCTAACCCCGTCTTCGTCAACATATTGAGCACTTAAACGCCCTGGCAAGTTAAAATCTAATTGTAGCGTACCACATTGCCACACGCGATTCAGGCAATCTCGTAAGGCAAATTCAATTTTTGGGCCATAAAAAGCTCCTTCACCGGGTTGCAAGTCCCAATCAAGCCCTGTGGCGTTAAGCGCAGCTTCCAGCCCTTGCTCAGCTTGGTCCCAAAGCGCAGCATCGCCAAGGAAGTCTTCAGGCCGTGTTGAGAGTTTGAGCTCAACTTCTTCAAACCCCAGGGTCTTGTAAACTTCTAACGTCAGTGCGATGAAAGCTTCAGCTTCTGCTTGGATTTGACTCTCGGTGCAGAAAATATGCGCATCATCTTGCGTAAAACCTCGAACTCGCATTAGCCCGTGTAGCGAGCCTGACGGCTCATTGCGGTGGCAGCTACCAAACTCAGCAAGACGTAAAGGTAAATCCCGATAGCTCTTTAACCCTTGGTTGAATACCTGCACATGACAAGGACAATTCATGGGCTTCACTGCGTATTCGCGCTTCTCGGACTCGGTGGTAAACATTAACTCACTGTAGTGCCCCCAGTGCCCCGACTTTTTCCACAAAGAGAGGTCAACTACTTGCGGTGTTTTAATCTCTTGATAGCCGTGTTCGCGCTGAACCTTACGCATATAATCTTCCAGCGCTTGATACATAGTCCAGCCATTGGGATGCCAAAACACCATTCCTGGCGCTTCTTCTTGAAGATGAAAAAGATCCATCTTACGTGCAAGCTTACGGTGATCGCGCTTTTCTGCTTCTTCCAGGCGCTTTAGATAGGCCTTTAACTGCTTTTTATCCCCCCACGCAGTACCGTAAATACGCGTCAGCATTGTGTTTTCAGCATCACCGCGCCAGTATGCCCCAGCCAGTTTAGTCAGCTTAAAAGCCTTTAAGTGACGCGTATTGGGCACGTGAGGACCGCGACACATGTCCGTATATTCTTCGTGATGATACAGACGTATCGTGGCGCCTTCTGGAATATCTCGGACAATTTCTTGCTTGTAGGGTTCGTCACGATGCAGGAAAGTAAGCATCGCTTTATCCCGGTCAACGTACTCACGAACCACATCATATTCGCGATCGATCAGCACCTTCATGCGCGCTTCGATCATTTCTAGGTCTTCTGGTGTGACGGAGCGCCCAAACTCAATATCGTAGTAAAAGCCATCGTCTATTACCGGGCCAATTGCCATTTTGGCATCCGGGTAGAGCTGCTTCACTGCATGACCAATCAGGTGTGCACAAGAGTGTCGAACAATTTCAAGCCCTTCTGGGTCGCGAGCCGTAATAATCGCCACATCTGCATCGCTTTCGATACTGTCAGCAGCATCAACTAATTCACCATTAATTTTACCAGCGACACATGCTTTGGCTAAACCAGGGCCAATAGACTCTGCAAGCTGCATGATGCTTAACGACTCTGAGAATTCTCGTTGGCTGCCATCCGGCAGTGTTACTGTAGGCATTTGGTTATTTCCTTGAGCGCAGTGGTGACCCACACCAAGGGTCACATATCGCTATCAATGGTCGTCGAGGTGAAGCGAGAAAAAAAGCGCTACCGCGCTTGCGAATCAAGCGTAGCAAAAGTTGCGGGCGTTATAAACAAAGCGCGGAAGGATCTCTCCTTCCGCGCTTGAACAACCAGAAGCTTCATCAGCTACAGAGTGAACTTAGTTCCACTCATCCAGTTCTACACGACGGTTTTCAGCACGCCCCTCATCAGTATCGTTTGAAGCAATCGGGCGCTCTTCTCCATACCCGGTCGCCATCATGCGGTCTGCATCAACACCATATTGCTGAAGGTAAGACGCAACAGATTCTGCGCGACGCTGAGATAACTCTTTGTTATAGGCGGCACTACCGACTGAATCTGTATGACCTTCGATGCTGACACGAACGCCGGGGTTATTAGCAAGGCGCTCTCCCACAATGGCTAATTCTTGACGCGCTGCAGATGTTAACTGGGCAGAATCAAACTCAAAGTTAACCCCTTCAAGGATAAGACTTTCAGGACAACCCAGTGCGTTCACCTCAACACCGGCAGGTGTATCCGGGCATTGATCACGATAATCCGGCACGCCATCGCCATCTGAGTCTAACGGACAACCTTTTGCATCGACTGCAACACCTGCCGGTGTACCAGGGCACTGATCGCGGTAATCTGGTACGCCATCACCGTCTGAATCTAGCGGACAGCCTTCTGCATCGACTGCGACACCTGCAGGCACCTCGCCGTAACTCGGGCATTGGGGCTCAGCTTTCGGTGTTTCATCGGCACATAAGAAACCACCAATGGTGGCACCTGCCGTTGCACCGATTGCTGTACCACTATCTTCATCAGACTGGCCACTGGTGGCATAGCCTAAGCTGCCCCCAATAATACTGCCAGCTAGACCACAGACAGCGGGATGCTGATACCAGCTTTTCTCACCATCAGCGCTAGTCGATTGACCTGATGATTGAGAAGCTGAGCTAGCGCAGCCAGAAAGACCTACTGCTAGAGCAGACCCAATAAGCAAGCCAGTTGTAGATGTTTTCATGCAAGACTCCTTCTTGATACGAAAATGGGAGCGAAATTATTTAATCGCCCCCTGCAAAAGCCGCCCAATTGAGCATCTTTTTTGTTCGCCTACGCATTTTTCCGTATATTACGCCGATTAATGCGAGACAAATTATAAATGGCGGTGAGGAAGCGATTCACTTTCCACACTTGCCATACAGGCAGCATAGCAGAAACATTATGCTTAGCATCACACCATAAACGCAGTGCACACTGCAAATTATAGCGCCACCATAGATCTACGTTAGTGGAGCGTATTTTTCTCCTTAGCACGCCAAGCTGCTACTTCTTTAGCAGCAGCCATCACATCATTACGCATCTCGTCCTCAACGGTTAGGCGCTCCTTATCTTCTCGCATCCTTTCGCGCGGTGTTAGCTTGTTACGTTCAGAATGCGTTTTAAGGTGCCGCGTTCGATCGTGAAGAGTTGCAAATGCACCAAACTCTTTACATTCGGCCAACGAAGGGTCGATTATTTCAAGTAACACCTTGCAGCGCCAGCTAGCCTCTGTAATGTTCACTTGTTCCTGTAATAGCGCATCTATGATGTAGTCAAGATTTTCTAGACTATTTTGTTGCGCTCGCTGTTCCTCCTCTAACCGGAACGTTTCGCGACGCTTTACCTCTTTCCGCAACATCAGCGCATAAGCCGCAAGGCCAACAATAATAATTATACCCGCGCCGAAAAGCAGTACCGCAGCTGTCAAATTCATATATATACTCGCTAAAAATTATACTTTAATTGTACACCTTTTCGACTAGGTACCCAAATAACGGCAGAAACTTTTGACATTATCTATTTCTTTGACAACTCCATTCAGCGATTACCATGCTAATATCGTGAAGTAGTGATCTAGCAAAAGCGCACCAAAAAGGCCTAGTAAATAGCGTATAGAAAACCAGAAGGCCGCTAGCGGCGCTTGCGGGTCTTTACCTCGCCACACTTTGCCATTCCAGTACATAAAACGCGCATTTAACAAAGCAGCGGCAATCAAGTATAGATTGCCGCTCATACCAATCATGAATGGCATAAGCGTCGCGATCACGGTTAACCAGCCATAGAGCCATATTTGCAACCGAGTAAATTCTAAGCCGTGAGTGACGGGCAACATAGGTATGCCAGCTTTTGCGTAGTCATCACATTTATGTATTGCCAGCGCCCAGAAATGAGGAGGAGTCCAAACAAAAATGATCAACGTGAGTATCAAGGCTTCTGGCGTAATTTGGCCAGTTATTGCCACCCAGCCTAGTAGTGGTGGCGCAGCACCTGCGACCCCCCCAATGACAATATTTTGTGGCGTTGCTCGCTTGAGAAACGCCGTATAGACAAGTGCATAGCCCACTAAGGATGCAAATGTTAACAGCGCAGTTAACTGATTCACCTGCCAAATTAAAAGCCCCACCCCAAGGCTGGATAGAAAGGTTGCCCACAACAGGGCAACAATCACTGGTAGACGCTTACTTGCAACCGGACGCCGGGAAGTCCTCAACATTAAGGCGTCCAATCGACGATCGACAATATGATTGAAGGCCGCAGCGCCACACGCGGTTAGACCAATCCCCATTAAGCCAAAAAACACGTTGGAGAGCGCAGGAATGCCTGGGCTCGAAAGGGCCATACCGACTGCAGCGCAAACAAGCATCACCGCTACCACGCGGATCTTGCATAGGTCTAACAACTCTTGCCAGCCCCATGACAAGTGAGGCGTCAACGCTGGAAGAGACATTGTTATATTTCGCATAATTTACTCCTTCTCTGTATAAGGCAGCCTAAAACATCTACGTGGTCAGCCTTACAGCGCGACTTGCAGTATCGGTACGGGCATTTAATTGTTCATATCGTGATAGCCAAAAACTCACTATAAAACTAATAACAAGAGCCGTTGCCCCAGCGGTATGCAGAAGCGCCAGCCAAAGTGGCAACCACCACAACACATTGGCAATACCGATAATGGCTTGTAGTACATAAATACCTAACACTATATTCAATGATTGCTTCATGAAATGTAGTTCACGGTAATCCCAATAAAGCAAAATTAACGCAATACCAAGCAGTAATGCACCGACACGGTGCATCATATGAATAGCCGTTCGAGCATCGGCATGCAGTTGACCGTGCAAATAGTTTGGTCCCACCGTTTGAGTAAGATGAAACCCTTCGCTTAGATCCATTTGAGGCCACCACTGGGTGTTACACGTGGGAAACCCTTGACATGCTATTCCTGCATAATTACTGGATACCCAGCCACCTAGAGCAAGTTGCACAACTAATAACATGCCGGCTACCCACCATAAAAACGCACTCTTATATGTTATTTTCATTACTCCGTGTGAATTTTGCACAAATTGCCGAATACGTAAGTGCAGCCACAAAAAAAGCGTTAATACGCTCAGTCCCCCAAGCAGATGTAACGTTACGACTTGTGGCCAAAGTTTTAAGGTAACGGTAAAGGCCCCAAAAGCCCCCTGCATAAGAATTATTATCAACAAAGTGGTCGATATACGCCAAAGAGAAATTGAATGTGCCTTCAATGATCGTGCCATGACAACAATACTCAACACGACAAGCCCCAAGCCACTTGCCAAATAACGATGAAACATTTCAACCCACGCCTTAAACGACTCAAGGGGATGATCAGGGGAGTGAGCGAAAGCACGCTCTGTGCTTGGAACTACTGCTTGACCATAACAACCTGGCCAATCGGGACAACCGAGCCCAGCATCCACAAGACGTGTCCACGCACCTACTAATATGACCACAACTGTTAAAAAAAGGCCCAATAATGTCAATCGCAACAACCACACTAAGCGTCGTGAGCTCGTTTCAACCATACTTTCCCCCAGTTTTTAATAGGGATTTACTTTCAGCGCGTGTTGAATGTCGTCCAATAACTTTTGTGTTGATAAATGAGGACCAAAGGCAACAGCCGTTTGCCCCATAGGATCTAATAGCCAAGCATTGTTAGGACGAGCCCATTCCGGTTTTAACGACCAACGTGTGACAATTTCACCAGGTAAAGCAGGGTCTTCGCCACCAATACGCAGCCGAGTAAGTCGCTCCGCGTCACGACCTAACGCACGATGAAGACGCCAAAGCTCATCACTACGTTGGCTACATTTTTGCGCGCAATCAAACACTAGCACCCATGTTCCACTTTTAAGCGGTTTATTATCGTCAATTGGCCACTGAGCCAATTCAGGCAAAGTCACATTAACATTGCCATTTGCCATGCTCTCTTCCGGAATCCCCAACCGCCATACCACCATACCCCATGCCACTAACATAGGCGCCGTAAATATGAGAATGATCATAATAAGCTTTAGTCGCTGACGCTTTTGGTAAGTCAAGTTAATCATTGCAGTCTCTTACGTTTTTAGAATCTTTTAGCAACTGGTGCCCACCTATTAACATCACCACGAAAGCAGCAACCGATAACCCCCACCATTGAAAGGCATACCCAATATGCCTAGAAGGCGCAATGGTGTTCGGCTGCCACCAAGAAGCGAGCACCCCTGCTCCATGTTGAGCATGCACCCACCCAGAATACTCAAACTCACCAACTGTTTCTGACCATTCATCAAGGCTTAACTGTTGTACGCGGGAACCTTCACGATTCGGGCCATAAATTGGTCCTTGATTACCCGCTGCTTCCCATTCACCTTTAATAGTCACAAGATTCGTAGGCGTCGCAGCACTTGGCTCCGAGCGACTTACACCCGTTTCCAAAAAACCTCGCTGAATTAGCCAACGCTGGTCATTTGTATCCACAAATGGCGTTATCACTGCTACCCCTAAGCGTCCATTCAATGTACGGTTATCTAAGTAGAGGGTATATGAAGGCAGATAGTGGCCCTCTAATGTAACTTTAGCGCCATCTAAGGGCGTGTGAGTGGGATCAAAGAGCATAGGGGCTGCGTTTTTGCGGGCTAGCAATTCACGCTTGTCATCGGCACGCTCCCACTGCCATATTCCTAAGGAAATACCCACTAGCACTAACACAACCCAAAACATCAACCACACAACATAGCGCCGTATGTGCATAGAGGTTTTTATGTTTTTGAAAGCACTGATTATCATTGTTTTTCTAGCCATCGTTATTAGCTTAGTCTTAGGATCGCGTTTCTTATTGAATGATACGTCATCATCTCGGCGGCTATTAACTACACTGAAGTGGCGTATTGTGCTTACTGGCTTGTTAATGGTTCTGCTTATCTACGGTTTTTGGTCGGGAACATTGACTTCTCATTAAATCTCTCTACTTTTGATTGAGAAAATTGAATCTCATACAACATAAACAAAAATAAACAGTCCAATCCACACCACATCAACGAAATGCCAATACCAGCAAGCGGCTTCAAATCCAAAGTGATTTTCTGACTCAAAGTGTTTTTTATGAATACGAATTAACATTATAGCTAAAATTATTGTGCCAATAATAACGTGAATTCCATGAAATCCAGTTAATATAAAAAATATGGCACCGAAAATACCCGCATCTAACGTAATGCCATAATGTGTATATGCTTCATAATATTCCACGCCTTGAATAAAAATAAAAATGCAACCTAACAACACAGTACCGGCAAGCCAGTTACGGCATGTATTGCGATAACGTAATTTAAGCCCTTCATGAGCAACAGTTAACGTAATACTTGATGTTACTAGAATCAAAGTATTCGCAAGAGGTAATTGCCATGGGCTAAAAATCTGCTCAGGCCCAGATATGGAAGAATCAGGTGGATTAAGTAATGGCCAATGCGCCACAAAATCCGGCCATAACAACGCTGTCACCCCTTTCGCACCTTCTCCTCCTAACCAAGGAACAGCGAATTGCCGCACATAAAAAAGCGCTCCAAAAAATGCAGCAAAAAACATAATTTCTGAAAATATAAACCAACCCATACCCCAGCGAAAAGAGCGGTCCATTTGCTCGTCATAAAGTCCTCGTCGAGACTCATTTATGACATCGCCAAACCATAAAGTCATGACCGCTAATACACCTATTGCACCAACCAAAACCACAAAACCGCCATTACCATAAACAAGCGTCAACCCCATCCCAACCATTAAAACACCTATGGCCAGGGACCCGAGAATTGGCCATCGACTGGATGCTGGAACATAGTAGCTACCACCACTCATATCGTATCTCCTTTTTTATCACGAGAGCCATGGACTAAAGAAATTTCTTTTCCATTTACAGGGTATAGCGTATAGACAAGCGTGATCGTATTAATATCTTTAGGCAACTCGCGTACAACCTGAAAGACAAGCGGCAACATGAGTTTCTGATTTGCATTCAATTTTTGCTCATCAAAGCAAAAGCAGTTTATTTTACGTAAGTATTGAGAGGCTTCAGAAGGAGAAACGCTAGGAACAGCTCTACCTAAGCTTTCTTTATCACTATGATTCATAAACGTAAAATTGATTTCTGAAATTTCACCAGGATTAACTCTTAACTGATGATTCGCTACACTCATCTGCCAAGGTAGGCCTGCACTACCTCGCGTAATGAATTGAACCGTAACATAACGATCCTCATCCACACTTTGATGAGCTATTTGCTGTGCGCTATTACTAACTTTCCCATTTAGCCCTGTTACTTGACAAAAAACGTCATAAAGCGGGACCAAAGCAAATGCAAACGCAAACATACCGATTAACGCCGCAACTGATCTAATGACTGTACGCTTTACGGCTATTCTTTGAGCGTGTCGATGAGTCACCATACAACCCCCTACTTTTTAGGGAATATTTATCATGAAGAGCGTTCAAAGCGTGGTGGTGTTTCAAAAGTATGTAAGGGGGCAGGACTGGGAACACTCCACTCAAGATCTTCAGCGCCTTCCCATGCTTTTGCAGGCGCTTTCTTTCCTCCACGTACACAAATAATGACAACAATGACAAAGAGCAACTGAGATATACCAAAGAAAAAAGCACCTATGCTGGAAACCATATTAAAATCTGCAAACTGCAGAGCATAATCAGGGATTCGCCTTGGCATGCCTGCTAGCCCTGCAAAATGCATTGGGAAAAACGTAAGATTGACACCAATGACCGATAACCAAAAATGCCATTGACCAAGACGTTCATTAGGGTAATGGCCTGTCCATTTTGGCAGCCAATAGTAAACACCTGCCATAATGGCAAATAAGGCACCAGGAACAAGAACATAGTGAAAATGCGCAACAACAAAGTAAGTGTCATGATACTGAAAGTCAGCAGGCGCAATAGCTAACATAAGCCCTGAAAAACCGCCAATCGTAAAAAGCACCACAAACGCAAGAGCAAATAACATAGGGGACTCGAAACTTATAGACCCCCTAAATAGGGTTGTCACCCAGTTAAAAACCTTCACCCCCGTTGGCACGGCAATAAGCATCGTGGAATACATGAAAAAAAGCTCTGCAACCAGTGGCAGCCCAACTACGAACATATGGTGCGCCCAGACTAAAAATGATAGCAGTGCAATCGCTGCAGTCGCATACACCATGGATGCGTATCCAAACAACGGTTTGCGCGCAAACGTCGGTATAATGGCAGAAACAATTCCAAAAGCCGGTAAAATCATTATATATACTTCAGGATGACCAAAAAACCAAAATAAATGCTGGAATAAAACAGGATCCCCACCACCCGCAGCATTAAAAAAACTTGTCCCAAAATTAATATCCATCAGCATCATTGTAATAACACCGGCCAAAACAGGCATAACAGCAATTAACAAAAAGGCAGTAATTAGCCATGTCCATACAAATAACGGCATATCCATTAACCGCATGCCTGGTGCACGCATATTAAGAATTGTCGCAATAATATTAATCGCACCTAAAATAGAACTTATCCCAGCGATATGTAGCGCTAAGATAAAAAACGTTGTCGAAGGGGGAGCATAAGTAGTGGATAGCGGCGCATAAAATGTCCAACCAAAATTTGGTGCGCCTCCTGGCATTAGTAAGGTGGACAGTAGCAACGTAAAGGCAACAGGAAGTAGCCAAAAACTAAAATTATTCAATCTTGGTAACGCCATATCCGGCGCACCTATTTGCAGTGGGATCATCCAGTTAGCTAGTCCTGTAAATGCTGGCATTACAGCAGCAAACACCATAATGAGACCATGCATGGTCGTCATCTGATTAAAGAATTCAGGTTCAACAAGTTGAAGCCCAGGCTGAAAGAGCTCAGCACGTACCACTAGCGCAAAAATACCTCCCACAAAAAACATGCATAAAGAAAACAGCAAATAAAGCGTTCCAATTTCTTTATGGTTAGTCGTTAGTAACCAACGCATGAGGCCCTTTGCTTGCGCCTTGTGTGTATCCAAATGCCCATCAGCTACGCCTGCTGTGCTGTGGAGGGGTATTGGCTTGGGAGGTAACTTCGCCATGAGATACTCCATGAATTATTGTTGTTGGCGACGATTTTTTTTCAGCTATTCACTGATCAACTAGCTCTGAAACTGCTGAAGGCTGAATCACGTCACCAGTATCATTTCCCCATGCGTTTCGTGTGTAAGTGACAACTGCAGCAACTTCAACTGGGTTTAACGTGTTTCGAAAAGCGGGCATAGCAGCTCCCGAAACACCATTAAGCACTAAATCTAAATGCCACGCTTGATCTGCAATAAGTTGTTCATTTCCGGCTAGCGCTGGGAAGGTGGGTGGCGATCCACTACCGTCAGCGTGATGACATGCAGCACAAATCGCCTCGAAAGTCGATTTTCCTCGCTCCATGAGTTCTGCAAGTTGCCAAGTTCGATCAATGCCGCTAATTTCTTTTTCAGCTGCAGCTTTACGTTCAACAAACCACTCGTCAAACGAATCCTCCTCCATGGCATGAACCACTATTGGCATAAATCCGTGATCCATACCGCAGAGCTCCGCACACTGCCCGCGATAAATACCAGGCTCGTTGATGCGAACCCAGTTTTCATTAATAAAGCCAGGCACTGTATCTTGTTTAACCGCCAGTTCCGGTACCCACCAAGAATGAATTACGTCATCCGACGTCATCAAAAAACGCACTTTACGGTTGATGGGCAGCACTAATGGGTTATCGACATCGAGTAGGTATGTTTCGCCTCGTTCTTCCTCACCGCTAATTTGTGCTCGCGGAGTGCTCAAGCTAGAGTTGAAAGCTACATTCTCGCCCAAGTATTCGTAACGCCAACGCCATTGCTGACCAGTAACCATGATGTCTAAATCTGCATCAGAGGAGTCATACATCTTTTTTAAAGTAGCCGTTGCAGGTACAGCCATTGCGACCAGAATAAGTACTGGAATAGCTGTCCAAACCACCTCTATAAGCGTGTGTTCGTGAAAATGAGTTGCTTTTACGCCTTTTGCATGCCGATAGCGAAAAAGGGAGTAAAACATTGCACCGAAAACCAAAAGGCCAATCACAACGCAAATCCAAAAAATAGTCATGTGTAAACGGTAAATTTCCCCGCTTACATCGGTAACGCCTATTGGCATGTTCCATGCATAGGAAGTTGTCGGTACAAGGCAAGGCAAAGTGGCTATGTATGTCGACCAGCGCCTCTGCGATCGCATAGGCCCCTCCAGATTTATTATTGTTAGGTTTTTCATGTCAGGAATAACGCATCTACCTGCAGTATAGGTAAGAACGACGATACGTCACGAACAACCTTGTTAAATTTTTATCAACCTTTCGCAGCCAGTAATGCTGCACCTATCAGCACCAAAACGAAAAGAATTGTAATCATAATCGCAGTAATGATAAAAACGAGGGGTTTTTCGCTACTAAAATCTTCTTCTCGCTGCTGGTTTTTCTGCACCCCGATTAACGCAGCTAAGACAGATTTAATGACCCGCCACATACTGCCTCCTGACGACCAATGCTTAATTTCTTGACTTGCGACAAAGATTGACGTGAGCGCGACACACAAACTTTACTATACTCAATTACGAAGATCCTTTCGTGATCCAATTCAACGCTAATCAAAGCGGAGGTCACCATGGCCAAGTCAACTCATACCACCCAATTTGAGCCGTTAGCCTCAGAGTCACTCACTCCATGGCTCTCCATCAGCCAGCCTGTATTTCATTGGTGGATGGAACAAAGCGTGAAGGGGGTTCAGCCGCTAATGAATGTGCAACTTGCTTGGCTGGAAAGCGTGTCTAGCGCAATACAAATGGAAATGGAGTTCTGTCAAGCCATTGCTGAAAGCCATGAGAAAATCACGAACTGCTTATTGATGCATCATCATTCACCAAAATCCGCAGAAGAAATAACAGACTGTTACCAACAAGCCATGCAAGGCTTGTCGGAAGCCCACTTAGACAGGCTTAAAAAAGTAACAGAGCTGAGTAACGACTTTCGCAGTGCTCTGTGGGAAGAAATCTGATGCACATAACATTCTATAATTAGCTGATTTTTATACTTTTTCTACCTTGAGGTCTAATTTGGCTAAATTCAATGTGGCAATTTTATTACCCATTACGGCTCTAGGTTTACTCTTTAGCCTCACTGGATGCACAACGTATACGTGGCCTGATGGAACGCGAAAGACTGTGCTTGGCGTACTAGCACAAGAAGAAAATCAGCGGCATGAGGTGAGTCAACCCAAACCAATCGAATATCGTATTCCAGGGCAAATTCCCCCCAGATCCTAATCAACTATAAGGTGAATAGCGTTGTTCGCTAGATCATAAAGTAATAGCATCGCTATGCCCTTCCTAGCTTTCCTAATATTGTAGTAGTCTAGGTTGCCCAGCAATTACGATTGATGGGCAATATACCCATCGAAACGAAATGGCGTCTCGTAATTCACTCTGCATTCAACCAAAAAGAGTAATCGATCTCTTGGGTTTATAGCTCATTCACTTGCACTCAAACACTGCGGTGCAGCATGATAATGTTACAAGCTTGGTCATATGTTCATCACAGGGAGTTCAAGGATGGAAAACCGTCACACCTCCAACGAGTCGAGCCCGATTTGGCACAGCATCAATGCTGAAGAAGCACTTCAGCAGCTAGAATCTTCTGCAGAGGGTTTATCCACACAAGAGTCTCAAGCACGCCTTGAAAAATACGGATCAAATCGCCTTCAGCAAGAGCAAGGACGCTCTTGGTATCAACGCTTGCTGGATCAGTTCAATAATATTTTGATGATGATTTTGCTAGTGGCGGCATTGGCGAGTTTCTTGCTCGGGCACACTATTGATGCTGTCGCCATTATCAGTGTAGTAGTCATCATCGCCCTAATAGGTTTCATTCAGGAGGGCAAGGCCGAACAAGCATTAGAAAGTATTCGCAATATGCTATCACCACAGGCTAATGTCCTCCGCGATGGCAAGCGTACTACCATTTCTGCCGAAGACGTAGTACCAGGTGATATTGTTATTATTGAGAGCGGTGATCGCGTACCTGCCGATTTACGCCTTATTGAAGCACGACGTTTTCGTACTGAAGAAGCGGCGTTAACCGGTGAGTCTGTACCTGTAGAAAAGCATATCGACTCGGTTGAAAGTGATGCCGACCTCGCAGAGCGACATAGTATGGCGTTTGCGAGCACCATAGTGGTGCAAGGCAATGCGCGCGGCTTAGTCGTCGAAACCGGGCAACATACTGAGATTGGTAAAATTTCTGAGCTGCTTCGCGGGGTTGAAACCATTAAAACACCCCTGCTAAAGCAGCTAGACCGCGCTGGTCGTGTGCTCGCGATTTTCATTCTGGGGGCGGCCACGTTTACAGCGTTATTCGGCACTATTATCCACGGACAACCGCCTTCTGAAATGTTTATGGCTGCAGTGGGGCTTGCTGTTGCTGCTATCCCAGAAGGACTGCCAGCGATTGTTACTATCGGTTTGGCTCTTGGTGTGCAGAGTATGGCAAGGCACAACGCTATTATACGCCGATTACCTGCGGTAGAAACTTTAGGTTCCATATCGACCATCTTTTCTGACAAGACCGGTACACTAACTCGAAACGAAATGACCGCTCAATCTCTATGGCTTGGTGACGAACAGTACCGAGTTGATGGTATCGGCTTCGCTCCCGATGGCGACTTTCATTACATACAAAGAGATGGCAAACAAGACACTCATAGTGTTGATATTGAACAAGATAAAACACTGCGTGATTTTCTTGAGGTCGGTGTTCTTTGCAATGACTCGGAACTCACCCAAGAAAAAGGGCATTATTATATTCAAGGTGATCCAACTGAAGGAGCGTTGGTAGTAGCAGCAGCCAAGGTTGGTGTCGACGCTCATAAGCTACGCAAACATCACAAACGTCTCGATGCCATCCCTTTTGAATCTGAACATAAATACATGGCTACGCTACACTCAAGCAATGACAATCAACGCATCCTGGTTAAGGGCGCGCCAGACCGTTTGCTGGAAATGTGTTCGACGGAGAACTCTGTTAATGACGATATAAAAATAGATCACAACAAATGGGAAGAACGAATTCACGAACTGTCATCGCAAGGGCTTCGTGTACTGGCGATTGCCGACAAACTCACCAGCGACGTTGACAAATTAGAACATCATGACGCTGAAAATGGTCTGCGCTTACTTGGTATAATTGGCCTATTAGACCCACCACGAGATGAAGCTGTCAAAGCCGTGAAACTTTGCCAACAAGCCGGCATCCGCCCGGTTATGATTACGGGCGACCATGCTTCTACTGCCCTCGCCATTGCTAAGCAGCTCGGTTTTTCTCACACTGAAAAAGCACTTACCGGACGCGAAGTTGAAGGCATGTCTGACAAAGAACTTGAAGACATTATTCTCGATATTGATGTTTTTGCCCGCGCTTCTCCAGAGCACAAACTCCGCCTAGTGCAGGCTATGCAAGCACGTGGTGGTGTTTGTTCAATGACCGGTGACGGCGTCAACGACGGCCCCGCACTAAAGCGTGCTGATGTTGGCGTCGCCATGGGCATTCAGGGAACAGAAGCCGCTAAAGACGCTTCTGAGATGGTTTTAGCAGACGACAATTTTGCCACTATTGTTCGCGCTGTCGAAGAAGGTCGTAAGGTCTACGATAACATCCGCAAGACGATCACCTTTATTCTTCCGACCAATGGGGCGCAGGGGCTCGCGATTATGCTGGCTGTGCTATCGGGTTCGATTCTACCCATCACACCATTGCAAGCATTATGGGTTAACATGGTTGTCGCTATTACCCTTGGTCTTGCACTGGCATTTGAAGACGGTGAAAAAGATCTAATGCAGCGTGCGCCAAGAGATCCTAAGGCACCACTGCTCGACCTATTTCTGCTTTGGCGAGTTGTGTTTGTTTCGATTTTATTGTTAGTGGGCGTATTCAGTATGTTTACCTGGCTACTTAACCAAGGTGGAAGCGAAGATCTCGCTCGAGCTGGCGCGGTCAATATGCTAGTTACCGGCAGTGCTGCCTACTTGATCAATAGCCGCTTTCTAATCAACAGCACGTTATCGATCTCAGGCATATTCGGCAGTCGTCCCGTTTGGATTTCTATTGCATTGATCATGTTGCTGCAGTGCGCTTTTACATATGTCCCCTTCATGCAGTTTATTTTTGGCAGTGAAGCATTATCGTTAACACACTGGTTAGCTATCTTACTCGGTAGTATTCTTATCTATTTAATTATTGAAGCAGAAAAATTCTTATGGAGTCGGTATGAATCGCGAAAAAATTAACTATATTGTTTTATCAAATGAGCTAAGGTCTGTTGATGTTTCATAACATGAGTAAAAGCAAGCCAATGCTCTATAGAAGCCATATCGCGCTATAGCGATGCGATAAAATGAAGCGAAACTACGAGGACATGATGAGCTTGGCCTGCGAGTTTTTGCGACTCACTATGTAAAACGCCAACACACCCTCATCATTACTTTTTTCACCTGAATGGTGGTGTTTAAAAACCCTCTTCCAAAAAAAATCCCCCCGGGCGTGTGCCCGGGGGGATTTTTCAGATAAGTGCCTGACGATGACCTACTCTCGCATGGGGAGGCCCCACACTACCATCGGCGCTGAGCGGTTTCACTGCTGAGTTCGGCAAGGGATCAGGTGGTTCCCACTCGCTAAGGTCGTCAGGCGTAACGGGTGATATATCATGCTGTGTTTTGTGCGTCTCGTTGGCGTAGCCTGTCTGGGCTAGGCCGGCGTATCCGGGGTTCTTTCGAACGTCATCGTGCTCATTGGCTTTCCAGACTCCTTGGGTGTTATAGGGTCAAGCCTCACGGGCCATTAGTATCGGTTAGCTCAACGCCTTGCAACGCGTCCACATCCGACCTATCAACCAGCTGGTCTTGCTGAGCCCTTTAGGAGGATCAAGTCCTCAGGGATGTCTCATCTTGAAGGGGGCTTCCCGCTTAGATGCTTTCAGCGGTTATCCCGTCCGCACTTAGCTACCCGGCAATGCCA